>JABWAN010000091.1 GCA_013361015.1 Candidatus Zhuqueibacterota bacterium
ATGCCGCGATGGCAAAGGCCTCTTTGATCATGGTGGCGAACGGCACGTTGACGCACTCTCCGGATTCGACCATGAAGTGTTGGAGCGCCTTAGGTTACTACGGTGCGAGCACGAGTAACCTCTGGATGGGATCATCAAGCCAAGCTTCCGAAGACCAAGTTGACGACTACTTGATTGATTACGGCGTCAACAGCGCGGGGCACAGACGATGGCTCATTGATCCGTTCCTAAAATATATTTCGTTCGGGAGAGTGGACACGGAAAATATTGCCGCGGGCGGTATTCAGGTGATTCACAATGAAACGCAAGAATTGAACGAGCTGCATCCCGGCTTCGTGGCTTATCCGTTTGAGATCTATCCTGCGGAACTATTGGAAAAAACCTGGTATTTGTCATTTTCAGCGTTGGCGAATGATAACGGAGTTTGGACAGGCTCCGGCGTCGATTTTTCGCAAGCCCAAATCACCGTGACGCAAGAAAACGGACAAGTCATGCAAGTATTCGAGGTCGAGCATGACGACATTGGCTATGGCTTGCCCAATTGCTTGCGCTGGCGCGTTGGGGCATTGGCGGATGACGTCAAATATCTGGTCACGATCCGAAACGTCAAGGTTTTGCAGAATTATAAAGATTATTCCTATTGGTTCGTTTCCAAAAATTTTCAACCAGAGTTGATCGCTCCCGCGAATTTCGACAACAGGGCGCCGCTCCATCCGAACTTTTGTTGGAAAGCAATTGACAGCAAGGTCGCTTATGATTTGCAGATTGCACGCGATCCCTATTTTCGCGACCTGGTCTTCAGCCTGAATGGCATAGACTCCACCTGTTCCAGCCTGACGGAGAGCATCTTGTCTGAGAACACCGAATATTTTTGGCGTGTGCGCGCAGTTGACTCGGCCGGAATCGGGCATCTGTGGTCGCCGAGTTGGAGATTTACAACCATTAACTCGCATTTGACTCTCCTTGCGCCTCCGAACGGTGCGCGCGAGGTGGATCCTTCCGTTTACTTTCAATGGACCGCTTTGACAGCCTTCGACGTCGACAGCTATGAATTCCAAGCGGCGAACGATTCGACTTTGACCTCGAGCTACTTTACCGTAGACATTCCAGGCACGTGGAGCGGCTTCTACTTCAGCCGCGCAAATCCATTGCAGTCCGGCAAAAGCTATTTTTGGCGAATAAAGGCCCAGCTTGCCGGCGGCAATCAAAGTTTGTATTCCGAAGTCTGGCGCTTCACCGTCAAACCTGCAACTGCCGTCGAGGCCGAGGCGGATGCGATTCCCGCTGCCTATGCTTTGACGCAGAACTTTCCGAACCCTTTCAAAGCGAGCACGATGATCGAATTTGAATTGCCGAAAGAGGAATACGTGACGTTGGAGCTTTTCAACCTGCAAGGCCAGCGCCTCAAGCCATTGATGCATGGGCGAGTGCGGGCGGGACGCCATCGCGTTCACATAAACACGGAGGGCCTTCCCAACGGCATCTACGTGTATCGCATGCAAACCGAGGAAACCACTTTCGCAAGAAAACTAATCATCTTGGAATAGCATGACCTCAACTCGTAACGAAAGCAAAATGATTACCAAGACCGAAACGGTTTCCAAGGCAAACACCCAACTACTTACTGATACTCATCTCCCCGAGAAAGCCGGCTTAGAACCTCAACCTCTGCCCACGCCCGGGAAAAAATTTCCGTGTCGTCAGTGTGGCGCGCATCTCGAATTCAATCCCACTGCGCAAGCACTGACCTGCCCATACTGCCACTACCAGGAAAAAATTCCGCAGAGTGCGGATGAAATCGTCGAGCGTTCTTATGAGGATTATTTGAAAGCCAGCCGCGTGGGACTGCACGTGAGCAACGGCGCTGAACTGGAAGTAAAGTGCCACGCGTGCGGCGCAGTGATCATGATGCCGGCCAACGTCGTCACGCAAGATTGTCCGTTCTGCGGCGTACATTTGGAATCGAAGCCGCGTGCAACCGAGCCGTTCATCGAGCCAAGTGCGGTCTTGCCTTTCAAAATCGATCAAGCTGGCGCCCAAGCCGCGTTCAAAAATTGGCTGCACGGCCTTTGGTTCGCGCCCAATGCGCTCAAGAGCATCGCCGATCTCAACAAGCTTGTGGGTATGTACACGCCGTTTTGGACGTTCGACGCCATGACGCTTACGTTTTATCAAGGCGAGCGCGGCACACACTATTGGGAGACGGAAGATTTCATTGCGAATGTGAATGGCCGCAACGAACGCCGCACGCGCCGAGTGCAGCGCACGCGCTGGCAATCTGCAAGTGGCTCGGTGCGTCATTGGTTTGATGACGTCACCGTGCTCGCTTCCCGCGGCATGCCGGCGAACTATGCGCAGGATTTGGATCCGTGGGATCTGCAAGCGTTGGCGAGTTTCAAAGCGGAGTATCTCAGCGGTTTCCGCACGGAACGTTATCAGGTGGGATTGGAAGAAGGTTTTACTCGCGCCAAGCAGTTCATGGAGCCGACCTTGCACGCGCTCATTTGCCGCAACATCGGCGGCGATGCGCAGCGCGTGCAGTCGGCCTCGACGCAATACTCCGGCATCACTTTCAAACACATTCTGCTGCCGATTTGGATTTCAGCCTATCGATATGGCGGACAACTGCATCGCATTCTCATCAACGCCCGTACCGGCGAAGTGCAAGGCAGCCGGCCCTATTCGCCGTGGAAAGTTGCGGGTGCGGTGTTGTTGGCGCTGGCAATTGCCGGGCTTTACTTCTTGCTCCAATCAAACTGAATTCTTCAGCAACCTTTCAATTGCATTTTTTCAAAGTTCTATTATTTTCTATGCCAAGATCACTTTCACACTAGCTTATTCGTTTCGTGTATTGATGAGGAGAATGACATGATCGACGTTAAGCAAGCTGCTCAAATCGCAGCCAATTACTTCTCAGAATTGAATCCTGGAAAATTTCAAAATCTCGCGCTCGAAGAGATCGAATTAACCGACGATGAGGAGAATTGGTTGGTAACTCTTGGATATAATCCGCCCTCGGTCAATATTTTCGTTAACGGCCCGGTGCCGAGAGAATACAAAGTACTCAGAATTGATGCAAAAGATGGAAAAGTAGTTTCGATGAAGATTAAAAAAATCTAATCGCTAATGGATCACTTGAGAAAATTGCTCGAGATTTACCGAAACCGCGGACTCCTTCTCGATGCGAATCTTCTTCTTTTGTACGTCGTTGGGCGATGCGACATTCGGGCCGTGACTTCTTTCAAACGAACCAAAGTCTTCACTCCTGAAGATTACGATTTATTAGAAAATTTCGTGCGCTATTTCAGTAACATCGTTGCAACGCCCAATATCCTAACGGAAGTCAGCAATTTTTTGAATCAGCTCCCCGACAATATCAAGGTCGAGCATTTCTTAGAATTTGCCGATATCATTCGAAGTCTAAACGAAAAGTATGTTGCCAGTGCTGTCCTTGCGATTCAACCGCAATTCGAAAAATTCGGTCTAACAGATTTCAGCATTATCGCTGAGGCTCGAGGGAAATACCTGGTTTTGACGGATGATTTCAGACTATCAAATTACCTTCAAAGCCTACAGGTCGACGCAATTAATTTTAATCACATTCGAACCTATAATTGGAAGATGCCGACGCGTTAATTTTTGCTTGAACTTCCGCATGAAATAGTCTTTTTACCTCAACATCGCCCGCAATGCCCCTTCCAGCTCTCCGTGTTTGAAACTATATCCGTTCGTCACGAGTTTTGCCGGCGCAATGCGCGCGCTGGCGAGCAAGAGATCGTCGGCCATCTCGCCCAACACGAGCCGCGCAGCAAATGCCGGTAGTGGGAAAATCGTGGGCCGTGAAAGCACCCGTCCCAACGTCTTCGTGAATTCGCTATTGGTAACGGCCTGCGGCGCGACGAGATTCACCGGCCCGCGCAAAGACTCCGTCAGCACCGCGAACTGCAGTGCGCCGATCACATCTTCCAACGCAATCCAGCTCCAATACTGTTTGCCGCTGCCGATCACACCGCCCACGCCCAGCTTGTATGGGAGCAACATCTTTGCGAGCGCGCCTCCTTCCGTGCTGAGCACGATTCCAATGCGCGGCGTTACCACACGAATGCCTTTGCGCGCGGCCGGTTCTGTCGCCCTTTCCCAAGCCACACAAGTCTCTGCAAGAAAACCCGCGCCCGGCGTGCTTTCTTCTCGCAGCACTTCATCGCCGCGATCGCCGTAATAGCCGCTTGCCGAAGCGCTCACCAGCACACGCGGCGGCTGGTGCAATTGCGCCAGCGTATCACACAAAAGCTGCGTGCCTTGCTTGCGACTGTTGAGGATGCGCGCCTTCTTCGCCGCGGTCCATCGCCCCACAATCGTCTCGCCGGCCAAATGCACCACAGCCTCCAGTCCTTCCAACTCGGAAGGATTCAATTCGCCGTTTTTCGGATTCCACTGCACCGTGCGCAACTGCTGGCCGCCAACGCGCCGCGAAAGCCCGATGATTTCATGTCCGTTGCTTTGCAGCGCTTGCACCAGTTTCGAACCAATCAAACCCGTAAAGCCTGTGACGAGAATTTTCATGTGCTCCCTCTTTCTATTTGCCAAAAACTTTGCGATACATCGCCTCATCAAAACCGACGATGAGCGTGCGGCCCTTGCGGATCGCCGGCGAACGCAAATTGCCGGTGCGACCGATGAGCACGCTCAAAAGCAACTCCGTGCTCGGCTGGTCTTTTTTCAAATCGAGATGAACGAGGTTCCTCGCCTTCGTTGCAAATATCTCATCGACACCTTTGATCATCTCCAACACTGCTTGCGGCGGCAATGTGACTTTCTTCGTGCTCGCTCTATCTTCAGGCTCAATCTTGTTCTGCGCAAGAAACTCTTGCGTTTTAGCGCACGTGTCTCAGCTCGGGCGAAAGTAATACCAATCGACTTTGGCCATGTTCTTCTCCTCTAAAACTACATTTCAAGTTTGCGTGATTGTGAAACTCTTTCCGCGCGGCTAATTTACTGCAATATTCTACGTTTGTCAAATCGGAATCGCCGCGGCCAAGCCGGACCAAAGGCACAGCTTGCTTGCAAAGGCTGGGTTGCGTAAATTGCACCTGTAAAATTCTTCCAGCCCGCCAATGTGAATTCAATTTTAGGCCGCATCATGAGAAAGAACCAACCCCACGAGTTTGCGGATGCGCGCTACGCCGGCATTCTGATCGCGCTGTTCATCATGGCCGCATGGGCCGGCAGTCTCGCTTCTGCTCTGCAATTCGACACCACAATTTTTCCAGTTTGGGGCAGTATTGCCGCCGTTCTGTTACAGACGTTCCTTTATACCGGCCTCTTCATCACTGCGCACGATGCCATGCATGGCTTGGTTGCGCCGCAGCACAAACGCTTGAACCATCTCATTGGCGCGGTGAGTGTCTTCCTCTATGCGCTTTTTTCTTTTCGGCGCCTCAAAACCGAGCATCACAAACATCATGCACATCCGGGCAGCGTCGAGGATCCGGATTATCATGACGGCGAGCATCGCAGCTTTTGGCGCTGGTATTTTCACTTCATGCTCACTTACGTAACGTGGCAACAGCTTGTTGGCATGGCGCTCGCTTTCAATGTTCTTCATCATCTTCTGCATGTTCCGATTGGCAATTTGCTCCTCTTTTGGGTCGCACCATCGTTACTCAGCACATTGCAGCTCTTCTATTTTGGCACCTACTTGCCGCATCGCGAGCCGGTGAGCGGCTATCGCAACGAGCATCGCGCGGAGAGCAATAACTTCTCCGTACTCTGGTCGTTTCTCACTTGCTACCACTTCGGCTATCATTGGGAACATCACGAATATCCTTATGTGCCGTGGTGGAAATTGCCGGCGGTACGAAAAAAATTGAGCCGTGTTTGACTATGACAGATTCCAAAACCAAAGTACGCCTCGGCGTCAGCACGTGCCTGCTCGGGCAAAACGTGCGCTTCGATGGCGGGCACAAAGAAGATCATTATCTCACGGAGACGCTCGCCCCCTTTGTGGAATGGATTGCAGCGTGTCCGGAAGTCGACATTGGTTTGGGCACACCACGCGAGTCCATTCGTTTGATCGGAACGACGAATGCGCCGCGCTTGTTCGCGCCGAAGTCCGGCGTTGATCTCACCGACAAAATGCAAAGCTACGCGCGCGCCAAAGTCGAGCAGCTCCAGCAAATGGATTTGGACGGCTACATTCTGAAAAAGGATTCGCCGAGTTGCGGCATGGAGCGCGTGCGCATCTATCATGAAAGCGGCTCGGCGACGCGCACGGGCGTGGGCCTCTTCGCGCGTGTGCTCATGGAAGGAATGCCGGAACTTCCGGTGGAAGAGGAAGGCCGTTTGCACGATCCCAGCTTGCGCGCGAACTTCATCGTGCGCGTGTTTGCGCATCGCCGCTGGCGCGAGCTTATTGCAAACGATTTCAGTCTCGCCGCGTTGGTTACGTTTCATGCACAGCACAAATTTCTGCTCATGGCGCACAGTGAAAAGCATTTGCGTCTCATGGGGAAATTAGTTGCGGGAGCAAAAGCGCGGAAGCCGAAAGAGGTTGTAGCGGAATACAGCAAGCTTTTCTTTGCGGCGCTGCGCGAACCAGCCCGAACGCGCGCGCACACGAATGTGCTGCAGCACCTCGCAGGCTTCTGCAAAAAGCAGCTGGAGAGCAAAGACAAAATTGAACTGCAGAACGTCATCACCGACTTTCGCAAAGGCCTGGTGCCGCTCATCGTGCCCATCACGCTGATCAAGCATTACATCAACAAGTTCGATCTGCAATACCTTCGTGATCAAATCTACCTCAATCCCCATCCGAAAGAACTGATGCTGCTCAATCACGTTTGAAATTGTTTTTGATGGCAACCAAGCTCAATCTCCAGGCATTGCGCCGCCGCTCCGCGCCCGTTCCACCTGCCCATCGCGATACAGATTTCGATCCGATGCGCAAGCGCGTCATCATGTTGCAAGAGGGCGTACCGCGCAAGGCAGCGAAGTATGTTTTGTATTGGATGCAAATCCATCGCCGCGCTTATCAAAATCAAGCGCTGAATTTTGCCCTCACACAAGCGAATGCTTTGCGCTTGCCGCTCGTGGTTTATGAAGGTCTGCGGCCAGATTATGAGCAAGCGAATGATCGCATGCATCAATTCATCATTGAGGGTGCGTTGGACAATCGCCGCGACTTCACGAAACGCGGCATGCGCTATTGTTTTTATCTCATGCCGGATGCGGACACCGGCAATCGCCGTGCAGTCGCACAACTTGCGCAAGAGGCCGCGCTGCTGGTCACGGATGACTTTCCGACCTTCATCATCCCGCAGCACAATCGCGCCATCGTCAAGCAAGTCGATTGCCCGGTTTATGCCGTCGATGCCAACGGGGTCGTGCCCATGCGCGAATTGGATCATGAAGAATACGCCGCGCGCACGATTCGTCCGCGCATTCATCGTCTGCTGCCCGCATACTTTTGGCCGATTGCGGAAGTCGCTCCGAAAATCAAAAGCCTTGCTTTGCCATTGAATCTTGGCGAAGAAACAGCACTCGAAAACGCAGACTTGCAAGTCTTGGTGGCCGCAACCAACATCGATCACAGCGTCGCGCCTTCGCGCCATTTTCATGGCGGACGCAAAGCGGCACTCGCGCGGCTGAAGACTTTTCTTTCGGAGCGATTACAAAACTACGCGGCGGGCCGCAATCTTGCAGGCGAGCATTGGACCAGCGAGCTTTCGCCCTATTTGCACTTCGGCCACATCAGTGCGATGGAAGTTGCGTGGGAAGTTTTGCACGCCGAGGCGCCGCCAGAATGCATCGACGCTTTTCTCGAAGAGCACATCGTGCGGCGCGAGCTGTCTTACAATTTTTGCCACTTCAATAAAAAACACGCAAGCCTTGAGGCGCTGCCGGCGTGGGCGCGACAAACTTTGTTTGCGCATGAAAAAGATCAGCGCGCTTATCTCTACACTTCGAAACAGTTCGAACAGGCCGCGACGCACGACGAGCTTTGGAATCTCACACAACGCGAGCTTTTGGCAACCGGAAAAATTCATGGCTACATGCGCATGCTTTGGGGCAAGAAGATCATCGAGTGGAGCGCCTCACCGCAAGAGGCGATGGCGACGATGATTCGCTTTCATCATCGTTATGCGCTCGACGGTCGCAATCCGAATACGTACACGGGCATTCTGTGGTGCTTCGGCAAACACGATCGCGCATGGGGCCCGCAGCGACCGATCTACGGTTTGGTGCGCTACATGGCTTCGGAAAATACGAAGCGGAAGATAAATTTTCGGGCGTATAGAGAGTGGGTGGAGAGTTGTGAGAGTGAGCAAAGAGGAAAGATCAATCGGCAGGTAAGTTTGTATTGATCATTTCGAAGTGCGTGAAGTTCAGCCACGCTTGCGCCGCGGCTTTGATTTTTGGAATATCACAACACAGCCGTGGCAGAGCATTTCTTACGAGTTTTCATTATTCACTTCCAACCTCGCGCCTGCGTCAATCGAAACAAGATACGGTACGCCGCCAGCCTCACGAATTGCTTCTGCAACCACTTCGCTATGCTGCGGCGCATACGCGAACATGCAACCGCCGCCGCCCGAGCCATTAATCTTCCCGCCCAGTGCTCCGGCTTTCATTGCGTTTTCCAGCATGTGTTCGATCTTCGGCGTCGAGACTTTTTTATAGCGACGCAGTTGTTCATGATGCTGATTCAGCAAGTCGCCCAAACGTGAATGATCGAGCGGTTCTTGCTGTAACACGAGGTGCGCTTCGCGCAGCAGATCGCGGTCGATCAAATTCGCGCGCAGCACTTCGGCATGGCGCGGCGGCAATTTCTTTAGAGCATCTTTTGCTTCTTCCAGCAAAGTTTGCCGCAAATCAAATTGTGGAAGAAATGAGCGCATCATATTCGCGGCCGCTTGCGCCACATCCCGCACGTTGCGCAAAATATTCTTCGTGTCTTTCGGCTGCTGCGAATCGCCGAGCACGAACGCGCCGAGCTTGGGCTTCAGGCTTTCCACCTCATTATTGGAGAAGTCCAAATAGATCACATGGCCGTAGCAAGTGGAGAAGTGATCCATCATCCCGCCCGGTTCGTTGAATTCGCGCACCTCGGCTTGATAAGCGAGACGCGCGATCACTTCACAATCGTTTTGTTGCGGATCATGCGCAGCCGTGAGCAAAAACTTGATCCACGCAACCATGAGCGCCGAAGAACTCGACGTGCCCGAGTTGATCGGCACCTCGCCGCGCACTTCACATTGCCAGCCATGCTGCGGGCGAAAGCCGCGCTCCCAAACGACATTGAAGCCGCTGCGAAAATAGTCGCGTTCGAGTCGGTATGCCAGACGGCCATGCGGAATGAAATCGAGGCGCTGTCGAATGTCCGGCAACTCAATCTGAAAACGCAAGTCTGCGCGCGGCGCGCCGGAGATGCGCATGCGCAAACTGATCGCCGCGGCAATCACAGGCAGGCCGAGATAATCTTGGTGCTCGCCGAATAGGCAAATGCGGCCGGGGGTGGAGATGGTGAGGGTGCGTAGCATTTCATGCTCTCATTGCAATGCTCTGAAACTGTCATTCAGTAGGAATCTTTTTACTCGCTGGAGAGATGTCGAGTGCTTAAAAGGATTCCTACTGAATGACACCACTTTCTCTCAATCAACTCAATTCGACCAAATTAATCCCACGCTCACTCTTCTCCCCACCTCATACGCGGTCGGGTCATGGAGCACGCCGCCAATGCGGCCCTGTTGATCGCGCCACAAGAGATTTTGACTATCCAACAAATTGCGGCCTTCGAGTTGAATCGATAACTGCATAGCGCCGAGGGAAAAATTCTTGCGCGCTTTTACGTCAAAATAGTTTGTCCAATGCAAGCGGCGATTGTTCGGCGAAATCAATTTGCCCGCGTTGTTCGCGCGGTTTTCATCCAGCGTATACGGCTTCGGGCTGTTGATGCGCCACACGGCATTCACGCTCCAACTTTTTTCGCGTTGATAATCCAAATGTGCGATGACGGTGTGGCGTTGATCCCAACTCAAAAAATGTTCGCCTTCCTCCACGAGGCCGCCGTATTGCAACACGTTTTCTTTATCCCCAATCGCGAAACTCGAGCCTTTGGCTTGCATGAGGGTATAACTCACCTGTCCGCGCAGATAGCGGCCTTGCTGCTTTCTGATAAAAAGCTCCAAACCATTTGCAATGCCGTAAGCGAGATTCACGAAGCGCGTGTACACGCCGCTTGATTGCAGGCCGGTATCTTCCAAGGGAATGGGATAGAACTGCACGTCGATGAGATTCTTGATATCTTTGTTGAAGCCTGTAATGCTAAATAGCCAATTCTCGCCAATGCTCTTCTCATATCCCACTTCCAAAGCCACGGTCTTTTCCGGCGAGAGATCGGGATTGCCGACGAGAGGATTATAAGCGGTGAAGTCATACTCCAAGTTCGTGTAGAGATATTCGAACAGCGGCGCTTGAAAGAAATGGCCATAATGAATGTGCAGCTTGTCGTTCTTACCCACCGGAAACGCAACCCCGAAACGCGGACTCAGTTGCGTTTTGCTCGCGACCGGCGTTTTTTTCGTGAACACTTGAATCTCGTTGCTGTTGCCTTTGGTGATCGCTTCGATGGCCGGTCGCTCGCCCGCGGGGTCGAGATAATCGAAACGCAAACCGAAGTTCAACGAGAAGCGCTTGAGATCGTATTTGTCCTGCACGTAAGCTGCGCCCATTTTCGGAAAGTAGCGATAGTTCGTTTTATAAACATTGAAACGATATTCCGGCGGCAACTCGGGATGAAAGTCCGGCGGGAAGGG
>JABWAN010001127.1 GCA_013361015.1 Candidatus Zhuqueibacterota bacterium
TGCCGATTGCGATATCGAGCGGCGCATGCGCAATGTCCAAGCCGATGATTTGATCAATGACTTCGTCGGCAATGAAGAAATCGTCTTCATCATCGATCATCACGATGTCTTTAAGGCGTTCATAGGCCCGCTCGCGCGCAATGACTTCCATTTCTTTGAGCACGCTCTTGTTGTTGAACCCGAGCACCGTCGCATAATCTTTCGTGCGCGAAGCCCGCACTGCAAGACCGTTGTAATTGAAGATCGCAATGAGATCGGTGATATACAGCTCGCCTTGCACGTTGTTGGTTTGCAGAGTTTCGATGTACTTCGCGAGCGGCGCGCAACTGAAGGCATACACGCCGGTGTTGAATTCACGAATGTTTAAAAGCTCTTCTTTGGTGAATTCATAATCGCGGTGGTTGAATTTGATGCGATACGGCTTGTTGGCATCGAGCGCGAGCAAATCGCGATGCTCGATAATCTCGATCACTTTGCCGTGATCCGCACTGGAGGGTTTGCCCGTCGCATCTTTTTCGGGCACGCGAATGATGCGGCCGTAATAATTCTCCTCCGGGTTGCCCTGATAGTCTGCAGTGAGCACCATCATGTCGCACGCGTTGCTCTCGAAGTCGCGGCGCAAATCGCGAATCGCACGGCTGTTGAGCAAACCCATATCGCCCGGAAAGACATAGACCGCGCCGGAGTAATTGTGTTGCAAGAGATCGCGCAGACCCACGCGCACGGCGTCGCCTGTGCCTTTTTGATTCTCCTGAAATACGAACGCGCGTTCGGGCGCTTTGCCCACTGCGCTCGCAACATCAAGCGCTTTGATGCCCACCACGAGCACTTGGTTCGTCGTCTCTAAACCTTCGCGCGCTGCATTGGCCACGCGCGTCACCGTGGGCACGCCCCAAATCATGTGCAGCATCTTCGACTTCTCGGATTTGATGCGCTTGCCATGCCCCGCGGCGAGAATCATCGCCACATTCGGGCTGGCATAATCGAGCGCTGCAGATAGCTCGTTGAGCTTCGCATGAATTTCTGGAATTTGTTCCTTCATCACAGATGTTCCTTCTTCGAGTTGTGTGTCCGGTAGTGATGGTGTAAAATATTTTTTGTGTGATTTACGCGTAGGTGAAGACCTCCATAGGAATGGATTTGGTCGGTTGTGCCTTGTCGTGAATTAGGCTACGGACTTTTTCGGTCGTTTCGCGGCTAAAGGTTTTCTCGCCGCAGCGCACGCAAACGAGTGCGGGAACATTCTCGACCAGCAGATGTTTGCGTTCGATCTGAAAGACTTCGTCGGTATGTTCTTCTTTGGCTTCAAGAGAACCACAAACATGGCAACGGAACATGGTTATCTCCTTTTTGAGTAGTTGTCCGTCCATTCGTTCTCGTTTGGCTGATACACTGTGATAATCTTCACGAGAACAGAATCCATGAGCGCGACTTGAATGTGCAAGGGGCGTCTGCTTTCTGTAAATCCAAGCAGCAAACAGCTTGGAGAGTATTTGTCGTCGGGATAGTCTTCGATCATTATTGCTTGCTCGCCTGCTTCTATAATCTCCCAATCTCTTATGTTTCTTTGAACAGCTCGTTTGAATGCGTGATGGCTGAATTCAAACTGGCCCAGCATCAATTGCAGCTGAACTTGCTCAATGGCTTTCATAAGAGCCTTTTATCTGAAAGTACCCGAATTTATTTCTGTCTTCGATAGAAGATTTTACCTGCATCAAAACTCAACCACCTCCACCTTCGCTTCAATCCTCTCCTTCCGCACCAACGCGGGCCAATAGCTCATAATCTCCGTGGCCTTCGGACGACCGCCGGCGAAGCCCGTGACTCCCGGTGGGCCGCTGGTGACGAGCGGAACGATCTCCATGCCGAAGCGGTC
>JABWAN010001128.1 GCA_013361015.1 Candidatus Zhuqueibacterota bacterium
GAGGGCGCGCGCAATGGCCGCGCGTTGCTGTTGTCCGCCGGAAAGCTGCGAAGGGTAGTGATGTGCGTGCGTGGATAGACCGACTTTGTTCAGCAAATCGAGCGCTTTCTTTTTCGTGAGCGCTTCATCCGCACCTTTCACGACTTTGGGCGCAATCGTCACGTTCTCCAACACCGTCAAGTGTGGAAAGAGATTGAAGCTTTGAAAGACCATGCCCACTTGCGTGCGCAACGCGCGGGTCTTCGCGTGGAAATCCTTGCCGGGCGCAGCAGATTTGTGCGCGCGTTCGAGCGTAATCTCCCCAATGGTGATGCGGCCCTCATCCAAAAGCTCCAAACCATTGAGACAGCGCAGGAACGTGGATTTGCCGCAACCCGAGGGCCCAATGAGCACGGTCAATTCGCGCGCTGCGATTTGCAGATCGACGCCTTTCAGCACGGGATTATGATGAAAAGATTTGTGCAGGCCATTGACGGAAACGACGGTATTGTGGTTCGGCATTAGGCAAAACCTGTGTTGGTTGGAAGAAATAATGTGACATGATTAGATAAGATTTTACTTGCCGGCGGTCTGTTCTGCAAACAACTCCTCCAGCATTTCGAACGCGTAGCGCAGATGCGGAATCACAATCGAGCCGCCAATGATGAGCGCAATGTTCATGGCTTCATGCAGCTCCTCGCGCGTCGCGCCTTCGGTGACGCAGCGGTCGAGATGATAGAAGATGCAATCGTTGCAGCGCAGCACCATGCTGCCCACGAGTCCCATCAGCTCTTTATACTTCACCGGGATTTGGCCTTCAAGATAAGCTTTATTGTCGAGCGCAAAAAATTTCTGAAAGTCCTTAAAACCGCTGGTGAGGATTTTTTCGTTCATGTCTGTGCGGTATTTGCGGGTTTTGGTGGTTTTGGTTTCCATGGCTCTCTCTTTATGAATTAAAGTGCTTTCGTCATGTTATCATCCTCTTTTCACTTCCATGGATGCGCATAGTTCATTGTATGCGGCCAGCGTATCCACGTCGCGCAACACGTGATCGTTCGGCATCTCCACTTCCAGTACTTCGTGCACGTGTCGAAGAAGAAGGGCCTTGCAGCCGACGTCGCCGAAAAGCTCAAACATTTCCGTTCGCAGGCGAATGTCGAAGAGCACGGGGTTGCCGCGCCGGCCGTGAAAAACCGGCACTGCGATTGTGGCATGCGGCACGCGCGCAAAATCTGCAATGAGAACATCGAGATCGCGCGCCTCAACCAACGGCATGTCGCCCAGCGCGAATAAAACTCCTTGCGTGCCGTTGGAGAGCGCAGCAAGGCCGGCTTTAATGGAAGTCGAAAGGCCTTGCGCATAATCGGAATTGAAGACAAAACGAACCGGCCGCGCGCCCAGTGCCGCTCGAATTTCTTCTGCGCCATGGCCCACCACCACGATGACTTCTGAAACGCAGCTTTGCAACAAATTATCAACGGCATGCGCAAGCACCGGCTTATTCCCCAAAGGCAAGAGAAGTTTTTGGCGCCCCGGTATGCGCGAAGATTTACCTGCAGCCAGAACGAGAGCGGAAACATTCATGGTTATGCCACACTTAAATTTTTCGCGCGCGAAAATAGCAAAGTTAAGTTTGACACGCAACATGGGATTGCATTTGCGGCTTGGATTTGTAATACTCTCCGTGCGGCATGCCGATTGCCATTTTACGCTACGACCTTAACGCGCGATTTGGTTTTTCGAGAGATTTCAGATGATTCAGCCTACAGTCAAATCTTTTGCTACGTTTTCGGAAGGCGATAATTACAAATTGCGTGGTTGAATGACAAAACACTTTGAGTAGATCACATCAAGGAGTGATGGTATGCACAAACATTGCGACATGAAAGTGTG
>JABWAN010000092.1 GCA_013361015.1 Candidatus Zhuqueibacterota bacterium
TTCCTGCTGAATGACAATGCGAGGAGGAACAGTGTAACTTATATATCGCTCGGAGTAACAGTCACGCCTCCCTCAACTTGTCATTCTGAAATAAACTTCCTTAGCACTGGAACCAACTCCTGTCTTGGATGTCTGCCTTGCACCGGGGAAGTTTCTTCAGGATGACGTTTCGAAGAAAGACATTACAAATCAGCCCTGAAGTATATGAAACGAATTTATCCGCTTGCTCCGTTCAATCCGCTTACTTTTTTTCATCTGATGATTTGCACTACGATGAAGCTCGCCGTGGAAGCGAGAAAAATCCGAATGCCCTCGGAAAGAAAGCGCGGCCATTCCCGTTTGCGCGGCACGTAGACCGCATCGCCTTCGTGCAGCCGCAGCGGAGACGGCGAGGGCCGCTTCAAATATTTTTCCATGTTGATGAGCGCAACCTCGGCTTGATGCTGGCCGTGAAAATAGAGCCGTACGTCTCTCAAATCGGCAGTCGCCGTGGGCCCGCCGGCGCGCACAATCGCATCGAACACATCCATGTCTTTTTCCAACTCGAACACGCCCGGCTTTGCCACCTCGCCGATTACATGCACGACGTTGCTCGGCGTTGCCGCAATCGTAGCCGGGCTTGCACCTTCCGCGCCGAGGAGGGGCGCAGTCCCGGGCACGTTCACATTATCGCCCGGATAAACCGGTGGCAATGAGCTTAGCTCTCCGCGCTCTATCACATTCATGAGATCGACGCGGATCGTGCGGCCCGCCTCCGGGCCGGAGCCGCGCACAATAGCGACTTCGTTCAACTGCGCATAGGATTGCGGCCCGCCGGCTTCCAAAATAATTTGCCAAAGGTTCGGAATGGTCTCGAACTTCAGCTTGCCGGGCATCAGCACCGCGCCCGTAACATAAACCACCTTGCTGCCGAACTCGCGCACCACGATCGACGCTTGCGTGATGCGAATATCCAAGAGCGAGATGCGATTCACGATATCCTGCCGCAGCCGGCTCACCGTCAACCCGGCCGCCGGAATCGCGCCGATGAGCGGCAATTCGATTTTGCCATTGGAATTGACGCGCGCTTCCGTATCCAGCTCCGGCCGCTGCCAAAACTTGACGGAGAGCAAATCGCCCACGCCGATGACATACTCTTGTTTCTCTCCTTCACTTTGCGCCAAGCTGACTTCTGAGACACTCGCGAGGATCAGCACGAGGCAAATCCCGCGAATTAGCATCCGTTTGTTCATGGCTGCTTACCTTTTGAATGAGCTTTGAACTGCTGATGGTCGAGGTTGTGCTTCTTCAGCAAATCGTACAACGTCACGCGATTCAGCTCGAGCTCCGCGGCCACATTCGTGATCACGCCGGCGTGGCGCCGGAGCGCATCCACGAGCATCGCGCGTTCGAGCGCAGCTAGCGCTTCGCGCAATGAACTGCGGCGATTGCTTGTGGCGGGCGCCAGTTCGAGGTCTTCCGGTAAAATCACGTGATGGTGCGCGAGCAACACGGCTTTGCGAATCTTGTTTTCCAATTCGCGCACGTTGCCGGGCCAGTGATACGCGCGCACGAGTTTGAGCGCCTGCGGCGAAAAGCCGCGCAACTGCTTTTGATATTCCGCGGCAACCGTTTTGAGAAAATGCTGTGCGAGCAGCGTCACGTCTTCTCCGCGCTCGCGCAACGGCGGCACGTGTATTTGAATGACGTTCAAGCGATAGTACAAGTCTTCGCGAAAGCGGCCCGTCGCGATTTCCTTTTCCAGCTCGCGATTCGTGGCTGCGAGCATACGCACGTTCAATGCAACCGGCGCGCTGCCGCCCACGCGCTCGATCACGTGGTTTTGCAGAAAGCGCAACAGTTTCACTTGCAAGCTCGCCGGCAATTCCCCGATCTCGTCTAGAAAGATCGTGCCGTGATTTCCGGTTTCGAGCTTGCCTTTGCGCTGCGCGGTCGCGCCGGTGAATGCGCCTTTCTCGTGCCCGAAGAGTTCGCTCTCCAACAAATTTTCGGGAATCGCGCCGCAATTGATCGCCACGAACGGCTGGCTGCGCCGCGGACTGAGTTGATGCACGAGGCGCGCGACTAGTTCCTTGCCCGTGCCGCTTTCACCGGTAATAAGAAGAGCGGCGTCGCTGCGGCTCACTTTCGCCACAGTTTTCAACACAGCGCGTATTTCCGGAGAACGCCCCAGCAATGTGCTCTCTGCCTGCGCCAGCGCTGCACTTTCCCAAGCAGCATGATTTTCTTTTTCAAGCTGCACCACCGTGCTTGCGCGGCGCAACAACACTTTCAGCTCTTCAAGATTGATGGGCTTGAGCAAATGATCGTGCGCGCCTGCACGCAGCGCGAGTCGCGCTACTTCTCTTTCTTGATTGCCGGTGGCGACAATGATCTTCACCGGCTGCGCTTGCGCCAAAATTTTTTCAATGAGCCCCAAGCCCGCATTTTCCGGCGTCGCCGCTTGGGTATAATTCAAATCGAGCAGCACCAGCTCGGGACGATGCTGTGCATAGGCTGCGAGCACTTGCTCCGGCGTGTGCGCCGTGACGACTTCATACTGCTCCATCAAAGCCCAGCGCATTTGCGAACAGAGCACTTCGTCATCATCGGCGATGAGCAGTTTCGCGAAGTTGTTTGGCGATTCGGGCATTGCGAAGGAACTCCTTTACGAATGACAGTCTTGAGAAGGCGCGCTCCTCCTTCATTGTCACTCTGAAAAAATCTTCCCTAGCGCTTGGCACTGAACTCGTTTCCGGGAAAGTTCCTTGCAGGATGACAGCACTGAATTGACGCGTTCCGCCTCTTCTCGTGTCATTCAAAAGGAATCCTTTCCAGTTCTGGGCGCTGATTCCAGCACTCAAACAGCTCGCGCTTGAATGACATTTTTTTCTGGCTTGCGCGGCAGCAGCAAGTCGAACTTCGTTCCCTTCCTCCTCTCACTCTCCACGTGAATCTCGCCGCGATGCGCACGCACGATCTCGCGCGACTGATAGAGGCCGATGCCGAGGCCCTTTGCTTTCGTGGTTTGATTCGGACGAAAGAGGCGTTGCCGAATGAACTCCGGTGCCATGCCCACGCCTTCATCACACACTGAGATGCGCACGTGCTCATCATTGCCATACGCATGAACACTGAGGGTGCCGCCGTTCGGCATGGCTTCGCGCGCGTTCACGAGCAAGTTGCGCAACACCACGCGAATTTGCTCGCCATCCCACCACACTTCCGGCAACGTTTCAATCTTCACATCCAACCTGATCGGCGGCGCGATTTGCACGTCCGCCACAACTTCGGATATGAGCTGCGCGGCGTTACACGCCGCGAAGTGTGTAAGCTCGCCGCCGGTTTTCACTTCCGCCAAACGTTGAATCAAGGTGTGCATCTCGCGCGAAACGCGATCGAGTGAAGCAAGAAAATCCGCGCGGAACGCCGGGTTATCCAAATGCGCCTTCGCATTGTGCGCCAGCAGGGTCAACGCGCTCACGGCATGGCGAAGATCGTGCGCGATGAACGAGGCGATGCGATAGATCGACTCGCTCTGCTTGGTCGCGAGCACGCGTTGTTGCAAATAGGCTTCGTGCAACGCCAGGCTCGCGGCGTTGGCAAGCACTTCCAAAAGCCGTTGGTCTTCCTCGCGAAAGGTTTGCGTGTTGCGCTTTGGCCCGAGTCCGATCATGCCCACAAGGTTTCGCCCAACGTGCATCGTGGTCAAACACGCGCAACTTTGCAGAGCGGTTGCGCGACCGGAAGTCTGTTCATCCAAAACCAGAAGCTGTGCAGGCGCAAAACACTCGTTCACACGTTCCAGCCACGCGAGTTGCTTGGCGGTGAGCACGAGCGCATCCACTTGTGCATCAAACTGTCCGCGCTCATCACGCATGAAACCTAAAAGACTCTCGGAGCTTTCTGCTCTGATCCACACACTACAATGCGTGCTCGCAAATATTTCTTGCAGTCCCGCGCAGATCGCCTGCGCCATTTCGTTTTGATCCGTCGCGGTTGCAAGCATTTCGGTGAGTGTGTGCAGCTCGTTGCGGAAGTCATAACTTTCCGCGCGCCAATGGCGATCGACGAATTTCGCCCAACGCTGATGGAGAGAATTTTCCGTGAGCAGCACCAATGCCAGCACCACGGCGCCGAGCGCAGTGAAGAACGACACGAAGAGGTGCCAACTGCCGCCCAATACCATTGCCAGTTTCACTAGCACACCAAAGGCAATGCAATACGCGCCAGCGTAAATCAACACGCTGGAAGAGAACAAGCGCGTGACGCGAATCTCAGTGCGTGGCGCTGCTGCTGGTTGCGCTTTCTTCAATGCGAAGAACAAGAGCACGCAGAATATTCCAAAGAGCGTTTGGCAAATGAGCCAGAGCACGTGCTCGAGGCGGCCATAGAGCAGGCTTAGGCTGCACGATACGATGAACGCGAGCATAAAGAGAAAGAGCGTACTGCTGATCAAACCGCTGCGTTTTCCCGCGCGCCATTCCAAAGCCTGCACAAACGCCTCGAATTTACCGAGTAACAACACCGCGCCGATAATCGCGACTGCAAAAAACCATTTGCCTGCGGAGGTCAGCACCAACATGGCGCCGGTTTCCGGCAACTCCCAAGCCTGCAGCAGACCGCTCCGGGTCTGCACGAAACCGAAGCCGATCGTCAACCCGAACATGGCAAGCTTGAGCAAGATGCGATTGCGCTGTGCACGCATGAGCGGCGTCGCTGCCCACGTGGAAATCGGAAGCATGAGCAAAAACACATAACCCAGGCTTTGCGCAAAAAAGTTTTGCCACGGTGTGTGCAAGCACAAAACTGCGGCAAAGGCAGTGGCGTTAAAAATTTCAAAGAGCAAAAGAGCGAAGGCGAGTGCCATGAAATGGCGTTCGACTTTGACACGCTTCAGCAAGACACCGAAGAGCAAAAGCCCGGCAAAGCTGGCGAAGAGCGTTGTGCTTAGAAATAAGCCGAACATAATTTCGGGATGATCCGGCGAACGCGTTACACGGCCTCGCGTGACGTGCAACGTGTGATAACGCTACAAATTCGTCAACGCGCGCACTTTTTGTTTGAGCATGTCCACCAGCGGATGCTGGGGATAACGTTGTATGAACTCATTGTAGAGTTTGACAGCGCGTTCCGTCTGGCCGGAGGCTTCATAGATATTGCCGAGCAGCAAATAGGTGCTCACCTTGCCGAGAGCAGTGTCCAAAATATTTTCTATGCCGGAGGCCGCAGCCGCAGCTTCCTCCCAACGTTTTTGCGCGACGAAGCAATTGGCAATGTGCTCTTGCGCAAGCGCTGCCACCATGGAACGCGGATACTTGTTGATCAAACCTTGATAATAGGCGATCGCTTCCGCATAGGATTTGGAGGCGAGCATTTCATTGTTCGTTCGAACGTAGTGCTCCGCCACGCGCAGCAGCGCGTTGAGTGCGGGCGGAAAAATTTCGTATTGCTTGGCGATCCAGCGATATTCATTTAGCGCGTCATTCCAGCGGCCTTCGCGTTCGTAACTGAACGCGATTTCTTCATTCGCGCGGGCAGCCAGACCGGGATTGTTCGCACTCATTTCGATGACCTGCTTGAGCATTTGTCGCGCCGGCTCGTTTTGATTTTGCGCGAGCAGAATGCGTGCGATCTCGAACCGGGCCTGCGGTACGATGCTGTGGTCCGGGAACTTCACCAGCAAATCTTCGAGCATTTTTCGCGCGCGTGCGGTTTCGCCGAGGCGCTCGTGCAGCGCCATGGCGCGCGTATAGATGAAATGCGGCAGCTCCGGAGAATTCGCGTGCTTGGTGATCTGCTGATTCAACAAACCATCGAGCGCTTGCCACTGGTTTTGATCCGCAAGCAGAGCAGCCAGATATGAAACCGCGGAGGTTCCGGCTTTGGAGTTCGGAAATTTTGCGATCATGGTTTGGTAGCACTCTTGCGCCCGGCGATAAGCATGGGTGCGCTCGCTTTCGTCCGCGCTAAACTTGTGCAGTCGCGCAAAATGAAACGGAATCGCGACCAAATACATCTCCGGGTCCTGCGGCATTATGCGATCGGACAGGCTCGGCAGCACGAGGGCATAGGCCGCGATAGCGTCGCCGTATTGCAAGGTGCGTTCGCGCAAAAGGCCGATAGTAAGCCGCGCCGACACGGTGATCTCGTCGTCTTTGGGATAACGCGCGACGATTTCTTCATAGGCCGTCACCGCGGCCTCGACATTGTCGCGCGTCAGTTCGAGCTGGCCAATGCGTATCAAGCTGCCTTTGATGACGGACTCGATCACTTCCGTCGGCGGCAACGTGGCGGCGTCTTTCACGACGGCGCGGAATTGTGTGACCGCGAGCTGGAAATCATTTGCATCTGCAACATTGGGATTGATATAAATCTTTTCCAAAATTTTTTGCGCTTCGAAGTAGCGTTTTTCCATTTCCAACTGGCGCACGAGCACGGGATCGCCGCTGCACGCAAGCAACAGCAAGCCAAGCGAAAACGCAAGTAAGAGAGCACGAAACATATTGAGCTGGAGAAAGGTCATAACTGATGTTTGCATCAAAAAGGCGCGACGGCGTGTAGAATGAGAAGAGCGGGCGCGGCCACAACGCAGCCTAGCTTGCTTCGCCCTTATGCGATTTCGGGTTTGGGGCCATTCTGCGTCTTCAAGGCGACAATGCGATAAAGATTCGTGATCGCGCCGATAATAAAATAGTTCGAGATCATTGCAGCGAAGATGCCTGCAGACACCACTGCCGCAATGATCTCAGGGTTGAGCTTTTGCACAATGACCGCGCTGCGGGCGAGCACGAACTGCACCGGAAGCTGCAACAAGCTCGGCAGCCCGACCAAGAAAAACGTGAGCACACCATAATTGGCGAAGAGTTTTAGGCTGTGCACGATCGCGCGCGCAAACGGTTGCCTTTCGAGCATGATCAATACGCTAGTGAAAGCGAAGAGCGTGCTCACCAAAATAACGCAGAGCATGCGCAGAATGTTGAGATATTGCGCGATTTCAGGCATTTCGCCGGCGAGCCGCGCGAATCCGAAAATGACCGCCAGCGAGAGCACGGTTTCGCCGAGCCACGCGCCGAAGAGATGGCCATAGCGCCCGGCCACAGTTTCTACTTCCTCCCGCAAACCGCGGAGGCGATCGCCTGCGGCAAACAGCAGCGTGGCAAGCCCCACCACGCCGATGCCGAGAATGCCGCTGAGCGCGAGATTGAGTGACTCAAACGCCTGCGGCAGAACAAGAAAATAGTTGGGATAGTGTAGCGCCATCTCGCCGCCCAATGCGCGCTGTACGGGCATAAAGAGAAAGGAAAATGGCGGGTACATGAAAAAGATCAAGCCCGCAACCATAAAAAATTGCACGAAGGCATAAACCAAAAAAGGCAGAAACACAACGGGCTTGCGTCCGGCCTTTATAGATTCCTTCCACGTCCAAATGAACAAACCAAATTTCGATTCCGGTGACATCCGATGATTCTCCGCTAGACTTTTAGGCACGTTACATTTTACACGTTACACGAAGCAGTGTAAAGCGTAACGTGTCGCGTGATTTTATAACCGTCCCTGTACTTGATTGCTGCCTGCAGACAGGCCGAAGCGATCGAAAACGAAGACGCGATAAAAGTAAGTCGTGCTGGGCGTGACCGCCGCATCGCGATACGTGGTTGCGCTCTTATCATTGAGAATCGTCAAAGGCGTCGCCACAGTGTCGACCGGAGAAGTCGTAGAGCGATAGATGCGATAATTCGCAAAATCTTTTTCATTGCTGACCGTCCACGTCAGCTTCAAGCCGGTGGAATCGGGCACGGGATTCGAGAGCCGTACGGCTCTGGGCGGCAGTTGCGCCGAGAAGCTGTTGCCCGAAACGAGCATGGGCGCCGCATTGGTCGCGGCATCCGTGAAACTGCCGTACACAAAGGCTCCGGCAAATTCCATGTCCGGGCGAATGCGGTAATCCAACTCGTATACGCCGTCGTCGCGGGTCACGTCGCCGTTGCTGCCGTTGTCAAAAAGGCGAATGTTGTTGTCTTGCGTGTTGGAACCGTTGGCATTGTCGATGAGGTCGACGGTCGCGTTACCCAACGGCTCACCCGCATTCAAACTAATGTGCAGAATGTCGCCCGGCCGCAACACACGGCCCGCGCCGTCGTGCGTGATTGCACGAATAAATGCGATCGTATCCAGGATGATGTCGGTTTTCACGGCTTCGCTTTCGGCTTGATCTGCGGTACGAAATTTTGCGTAGACCGACTTCGCGCCATCGCCGGGCGTCAACTCCCACGTTCTGTTGTTCGCGAAAGCTTCCCAAGTTGCACCGGCGAAGGCCGGATCGTTGGCGAGCATCATGAACGCAGTGTTGTCCGGCACATTAAAAGTGAGAGTGAGCAAGCGGCGGTTGGTGAATTTTGCGTTGTTGCCGATTTGCACGCTGAACACACCGGGCGTGACGATCGCGCTCTCCGAACGCTCGCCTTCGAAATTTGACTTGTTGACTGCGACGATTTGATACTGCGCGGGCAAACCAATCGTCGGTGAAAGATCGCGGTAACGTCGCATGGCGATCGCAGCAATGCGCTTGAATGCAGCTTCATTCGCGTTGCGGCGATAGACGCGATACTCTTTCACTTTCGTGGTATCGCCGGCAAATTGCCAAGCCAACTCGACCACGCCCGGCCCCAGTTTTACCGTGATCTTCGTAGGCGCAATCAATATCGACGTGTCGTCGGGCCCTTTGGGATTATATGTGCTGCATGCGGCGGTGATCAAGAGCACGAAGAGGAGCAGCGCCCTTGTAATTGCCCTCGCCATTCCCCCCGTGAGGGAGGCCGGGGGGGTGTTATCGGCATCATCACAGAAAGTCATCGAACTCAAGAACACCCCCTTAGCCCCCCTCAAGGGGGGATTCATTGACGCACCCGTTTTCATCCGCTTGGGCGAGCGAATGAATAACGACCAGCCGGCTCGCAATAGACCTTTCGTGTTCATGATCGACTCACCTCTTGTCAAGTGAAATTTTCAGGTTCAACTTCGTGGCGTCTCCCCTTTGCGACAGGCCGAATGAAGCGCGGCGGAACAGCTCCTCGTTGCCGGCGTAATTGGGAAAGAAAACCGCGCTGTCGATGAGATTGAGCACCCACACGCCGCCGAGAATGTAGAGACTGAGGTTGCGATCGTCCTCCGCGTTATTCACCCTGCGCAACGCGCTCAACAACGCGGCTTGCTGCTGCGCCGTGTCTCCTCCGGAATTGAATGCACTCAAAGCCGCGCGATGATCGTCTTGCGCATCGCGATAGAGCAATTCATTCACGCCGGCCGCGACGAGCGCGCCGAATGTCACGCCCGACCAAATCAAGCCCGACCGTTTTCTTTCAGAATAGATTTGCCCCCAACCCGGAGCCACAAATGAGCGCAACGCCGCTTTTCCAGAAGTTCTTTGATCAAGCTTCAACATCAAAAGACCTTTATTGGAGGAGTTGAAGCTGTAGTTGGTATTGAAGGATTCGTAGCCGCGTTTGTTGGTGCTGATTTTATATTTGCCCGTCAACGGATAGGGCAGAATGAATGGCGTTCTGCCCGCGAAACGATGCTCTCCGCTCAACATGACCAAAGCGCCCGCGGGTTCCGACTTGATGGTAACGACACGCGCCGAAGCCCGGTTCTCTTCCTGCGCGTTTGCGTTCATGGTAAAACCCAGCACACCGAGTGCAAGCACACCGGCAAGCCCTAGCGCGAAGATGTCATTGCTTCTCATGAGCCTGTTCCTTGTGTTGCCGTGTGGAGGCGTTTAACTCGGGCATGACGAATTCAGCCTCCAAAACGGGAGTTGCGGAAAAAATTTTGACCAGCGTCAAAAATAAGATGCGTATGTACAAACGCGTGGAAAAATGCGTAGCAAAAAAAAGATCCAAATGGATTTTGCGCTTCACGTCTGCGATGGAGTTGTCGTAACCCTGGCAAATTTGCGCGAGGCCGGTCATGCCGGGCTTGACCAATAAGCGCAGACAATACTCCGGCAATTCCTGCACGAGACGCGCGATGATTTCCGGGCGCTCCGGACGCGGACCAACCAAGCTCATCTCGCCTTGGAGCACGTTCGCAAATTGCGGCAGTTCGTCGAGATGGAACCGGCGCAGCCAACGGCCCACTTTCGTGATGCGCGGATCGTCGGGCATGGTCCATACTGGACCGGTGCGGCGTTCGGCATTGTGGCGCATGGTTCGAAATTTATAAATGAAAAACGTCCTGCCATAATACTCCTGCCGGCGTCTTTCGCGCGCGCTGGCGCGTTGCGCGCGACGGCGGTCTCGTGTCGTGGTTCTACGATCGCGGCCGGTGCGGCGCTGGCGGTAAATGATCGGGCCGGGAGAATCCAGCTTGATGAGCAGCGCCAGCACGAGCAGAAGCGGCAACGTTAAGATCAAACCCAGGCTCGCGCCGATGACATCCAAACAGCGAATGCCGAAGCTTTCCTGCAAAGGTGCAACGAGCGGCGCATAAGATTTCGTCCGCAGTGAGTTCCGGGTCACACAATTGACTGCTTGTGTAAATGAAAGCGATTGCAAACCAAAGGCATGCTCTGAGGAAGAGGCGTGCGGTGGTTTTGGGCATAGCTCCGCCTCCTCAACGCCAATGCCCACACCTCACAGGGAGATTTCGTTTTGAGATGACGCACAAGATACTTTTTGATAGGCACTCTCTGGAAATGTCATTTGCAGGAACTTTCCCTCGTGCTTGGTACACTTCTCAATAGAGGCGAGGTAGCGAGCGCGAGGGAAGGTTCTTACAGA
>JABWAN010000093.1 GCA_013361015.1 Candidatus Zhuqueibacterota bacterium
TGAGGTGATCGTCATGGCCGGCGGCGTGTTGCCGTTTGACTTTCTGAAGGAGATCGGGATTGAGATGAGAACGCTATACGGCGAGCCGGTGCCGGGCTTATCGAAATAACGCATTCACCCTTTTGAACCGAGCCGTGAGAGAGCTTCTCCTCCACGACAGCATCAATGGCGACAAAAGCCAACCCAAAACGAATTTCAAACTGAAACCATGACTTCACCCAGATCACAACAACAAGTGTTCGCAAGTCCAGACCGGCTGCGCGCTGCGGCCCGTACGAACATGCCGGTTTCACAGTTGCCCGCGCCGGACAACGCCGAACTCGTCGAACTCTCCGGCACTATTAGTGGGAGCCGCGAAAATCGCAAAGCAAAATCAGCATGGCGTCATGAGCCGCACATGTATGTGATATTCTTGTTAGTGTTCATCACTGCGCTGGTGATCTTTGGAGCGCTGCGTATGGCGGGAGAATATTATTTGGCGGATTTGGCGCAGCGGCCGCAACATCCATTGCACGAGAGGTTCAAGCCGAGCGGCATAGTCGGGCAAGGTTTCGGTGTGGTGGGCGGGTTGTTTTGCATGCTTACACTACTCTATCCTTTGCGCAAGCGGTTACGTGTGCTTGAAAATGTGGGCACGCCGCGCACGTGGTTCCAGTTTCACGTTTATTTCGGCATTGCCGGACCGCTGCTCGCGACGTTGCATTCCACATTTAAATTCACCGGCATTGCTTCGATATGCTACTGGTCTATGATGCTGGTGATGGCAAGCGGTTTTATCGGGCGCTTTCTGTTCGCGCAATTGCCCCGCAACCAACGCGGCGTGCTGCTCTCGCTCAAAGAAATCGACGCCGAGATCAAAGTGGTGCAACGCCATCTTGAATCCGCGGGGATGTCGCTCGAACAGGCCATAACGAAGGCTGCACCGCAAGGCAAGCCCGCCAGTTGGCGCACACTTTTTCAAATGTGGCGGGAACGGCGGCGAGCTTTGCGCACATGGCAGCAACGTTTGCACAAGCAAGGCATATCCGTTGCAATGACGCGCCGCATTCTTTCGCTGCTCTCGCGCAAGCTCTTTTTGGAGAGCAGCCAGTTCACACTGGCATTGACCACACGCGCGTTTTCCCATTGGCATACGCTGCACCTGCCCTTCACTTATTTGATGTTCATCACCCTCCTCATTCATGCAGGGCTGGCGATTCTTTTGGGCTATACGTGGATTTTTTAATGCCGACGAGCGCAAGAGTCCTCGTCCCGCACGCGGAACGAGGAATGACAAGAGCAGGGCTCTTAGAGTTGCATTGTGCACGTCCGCCGCGTTTAGTGTGATCGGCACGGCAGTATTCATGCTCGTCGTCACGGTTTGATTGCTCGCAACCGGCGCATCGTTTACCGCAGTTGTCGTAATCGCAGAAGCGCGTAAAACGCAAATCAGAAATCTACGCCACTCGTTTCAACACGACCAACGAAAGGTCGTCATGCGCGCGTGCGTCGCCAACGAAGCGATCGATTTCAACGAGAATGCGCACTCCCGTCTCCGTTGCCGAAAGCCCGGCCAGTGTCGGCAGCAAGGTTGCCAGGCGCTGCTCGCCAAAAAACTCGCCGGCTTCGTTGCGCGCTTCAGTCACTCCATCGGAATAAACCAGCAGCACTTCATTGCGTTGCAGGTCAATTTCCTGTTCGACGAAATTCGTTTCTGCGAGCACGCCGAGTGCGGCGGCACCGTGCGGCATTTCATCAAACTTGTGGCCTTTAAGAATGAGAGGAGGCAAATGCCCGGCGTTCAACAAACGCACGCGGCTGGAATCGGCTTGCAGTTCCAAATACACCAGCGAAATAAAACTGTCAGGCAAACCATCGCGGCGCAGAATCGCGTTGAGTTTTTTGCCGAGCTCCGCGAGCGAACTGAAATCCGCCGCGAGCGCGCGGAGCGTGGCCTGCAGCTTCACCATCAACAATGCCGCTTTCAAGCCCTTGCCCGCGACATCACCCAATGCCACACCAACGCGGTTCTTGCCAAGCTCGAGATAATCCACCAAATCGCCTCCTACTTCATTCGCCGGCCGCGTCGTCAGCCAAAGTTCCCAGCCGGGGACATGAGGCGTGGATTTGGGCATGAGCGCGCGCTGCACGGAGCGACCGGCCTCCAACTCGCTCTGCGCGAGCAGCTTGTCTTTCAATTCGAGCATAAGAATGAACAGCAAGATTACGAAGCCGATGCCCTTGGTATCGTTACTGAAGTAGACATTGCCTTCACTGAAGGTCACGGTGTGTGACGACAGCAGAAAAATAAAGCTCAACGCCAGCAAAAGACGGCGCACCGGCGTGAGTTTGAAAAAAAGGTTTTTGAGAAGCCACCACATCACAAAGAACCACCGCTTGAATTTACCCATTTGCTGCAATCGTTCTTGCCGGGCCTCATCAAGATAGAATGCTTTCAACTCATTCCAATCACGGCGGAGCGTGCGCCTGAAATCACCGCCGCGCATATCGGCAAGCAGCGTTTGCGCAAGCTTCGGCTCGGGCGCGTGATTTGTGTGGGTCGTATTCATGATAATGGCTTCGTGTTTACATGTCTCCGCATTGTGTGAATTTTTCCAAACCGGATCTGTACTGCCGCAAATGAAAAGGCAATCTTCCCTTCACAAAGCAAATGAACCGCAGCCAAAAAAATTGTTAAACGGATTTAGCGGATGAAGCGGATACTTGAGCAAGTTCGTCCGCTTGATCCGCTCAATCCGTTTACAGCTTTTTTCTTCTAACAAAGAGTTCACCTTTAAAATACTAAGCTCTGGCGGCAATCTCCAATACGAATAAAGCTCTTCAAATGTTTGCTTCAACCCGGGGCATTTATGCCTCGTCTCTCCTTTTTCGAGATCGGCTCACTCATGACACTGAAGGAAATTCTAAAATTTTTGACAAGATGATTCGTCGGCAGAATGATCGGAAATAACTTTGCCGATAAATCATCCTGCTAGATTTTAGGGTCATGTGGATTGGGATTGGTGGTGACCAAAGCTGCTTCAGCCTGCAACCACTGCGCAATCTCCCTCGCGAGGTTTTTACCGATCTCCGGCAGAGTTTGCAACCCGGCCTCCCCCCGCGCGGCAAACAACTCAGCAATGCTCTGCGGCCATTCTTCTATCGTCCACGCGGCTTTGCGATAAGTCCAAATGCGCGACGCGTGAGCTTGCGCCAATTCCAAATCATACGTTTTGAGAAAAAGTTTTTCAGCAACGCGCTTGTTAATTGCGAGCGGTCCGGGTTGGAGGTAACGCGGCATGCGATCTTGCAAGCCGTAACGCGCGCACAGCTCGCGCACCAGCAAGCCCAGCCGGGCGGCATAACCTCGCGACGGGCTGTAGTTGGGTTTGCTCTCCTCCTGCCAGTTGTAAAATTCTCTCCACTGTGTTTCGAGTGTGGCATTGAACTGGCGCGCGGCCACCAGCGTGCGCTCCGCTTGCGCGCCCGCCATCGTTAATCCGCCCGCCAAAACGAACGAGCCGCCGTGCTCCTGTGTGGCGCGCACGGCTTCTTCCAAATGCGTGTGATCATCATCGGCAAAGGGAATGATGGGCATGAGTGCAGCGCCAACTAGGATGCCGGCTTGCGCTAAAGTTGCCATGGTTTGCAAACGCCGTTTTATGCCCGGACTACGCGGCTCGAAAGCCTGCTTCAGCTTCTGATCAACATTGCTGAAACTAATGGCAATTCCCACCCACGCGCGTTGCTTGATTGCGACCAGCAAATCCAAATCGCGCGCGAGCAACGGCGAACGCTCGACAATGAACAATGGGAAATTTGCCTCGTGCACCACTTCCAACATGCCGCGCGACAAGCGATAGCGATCTTCCACGGGCTGCTGCCAATCGCCGCATGCAATCACGTCGTGATTCAAACCGAATAGCTCGCGCCGCAGCAATTCCACGGCGTTGAGTTTCACTTGAATGAGCGTGTCAAAAGTATCGGGATCACGTTTGCCGAGATAGCGGCCGTCGCGCAAATAGCAAAACTCGCAGCCGCTGCGGCAGCCGATATAAGGATGGGCGCTGTACTTGGTCCAAAACCACGGGCCATCGACGTGACGATGCACATCGAGAATT
The DNA here is from genome assembly GCA_013361015.1 of Candidatus Zhuqueibacterota bacterium. Taxonomy (GTDB): domain Bacteria; phylum Zhuqueibacterota; class Zhuqueibacteria; order Zhuqueibacterales; family Zhuqueibacteraceae; genus JABWAN01. Next base: position 4,101 of record JABWAN010000093.1, read on the forward strand.
TTGCGCGGGCGGTATTCTTGGAAGGTGAGAGGCATGGGAGTTTTGCAAACAATCTCAGCGCGAAAGCGTCGAGGCTCTTTCTTCGGCTCTACATTACGGACATTTAAAAGATACCGCGTGGACGCATGAGTGTCAAGCTTCAGAACGGGTGATTTGGATTGCAGCATCGGTGGGAGGGAAATGTGGTGCAGTCATGGCGGAGGTTGACGAAGGTGCGGCGCGCTTGAGCAGTGCGCCGCGCCTGCATTTGATACTATTTCATCAAAATAATCTTCTTCGTCAAGCGCCGTGCGCCGGCTTGCAATTCCACGAAGTAAACGCCGGAGGCCGCGGCGGCGCCGTTTTCATCTTTACCGTTCCATTGCGTGCTGTGATTGCCCGCGGGTTGCGCGGCGTGCAGCAGCGTGCGCACCAATTGTCCTTGGGGATTGAAAATCTGCAAACGCACAGTGGAAACTTGCGGCAATGCGTATGCGATCACGGTGGAGGCGTTGAAAGGGTTGGGATAATTTTGATAGAGCGCATAATCCGCGGGCACAGCCGCGGTTGGCTGCAACGCCTCACCGGCGCGAGCGAGACTCGGCTCTACGGTTTGAGGGTTGATTTCGAGCGCAATCACGGCCCAATCCACACTGCCGCTGAATGTGCCGTTCACTTTGGCCGCGGTTGCGGTATTGAAGCGCCGATCTTGCACTGCGAGCGAGGCCGCGCCGCTCGCCGTGCCTTGCTTGATTTCCACGCGCTCGGTGTAACCCGTTCCCGGCGTGTGCGCGCGATTGCGCATGGTCGCAACGCAGTAGACCACGGCTTGCGGCGCGGTTGTGTTCATTTGAAAAGAATAGAAGCTGGTATCCACGCCGCCATTGCAACCGCCATTCAGGCCGTTGCTGTTTCTCCGGATCGCTTTGCTAATTGGATTCACCGTGTCCACACCGGAATAACGCGAGACAGTGAGCGACGCATTGTTCGGCGCGGAAGCGAAGGTTGCAGTCACTGCGCCATTTGCGCTCGGAGTGCCTTGCGCTCTCCAAACTTCCACGCCGGTGGCATTGCGGCCCGAGCATTGGCGCTTCACCAAAGTCCAGGTCAATCCCAAACCGGCGACGGCGGTCACTCGCACTTTGGGGCGAGTGGAAATCGCAGCCAAATAAAGATGCTGCTGCGCCGCGGTCAGCTCGGTGGAAGTCGTCACCGTGGTGAGATGATTCGAGCCGCCTTTGTGCGTCTCCTCATGCTTGACCATATTCGCGGTGATTTCTTGAAAGGTCGCCGTCACTTTTTTGTTCGCATTCATCGTGAGCGAGGCGGGATTGTTAACGCCGCCGAGGGCGCCACTCCATTGCAAAAATTCCCAATTGCGTGTGGGCTCGGCGGTGAGCTGTACTTTGGTGCCAGGCTCATAAAGCCCTCCCGGCGGCGATAAGGTAACTGTGCCCGAGCCGACGATATTCAGAGTCAAGGTGTGATACTTGCCATAGATCCAATCCGTCCAGCCCATGTTTTTGCCGGGGCGAGTTGGGCGAGGCGTGGCAAAGTTTGTGTGATAGTATTGATTGATGACATAAAGCTGCCAGCGGTCTTCGCTCTCTGCGGGAAAGTTCGCGTGTTGATACAGCCACTCCAACGCGCGCCGCAGCGCCGCGTTTTCCCAATTCCACACGTCGTAACCGGCGCGATACAATACTACCGCCTGCACCAACGCGCCTTGCAAAGCTTCGTAGACATAATCTTCGTGCGGCGGCGGCCAGACGAAACTGCCGGAACGTCTTTGATCATCCGGCAAGACGCCGTCGACGGAATGCCCGTCAATCATCGCGCCGAGCGGATTGATGCCCACCGGCGCGGTCGAGTCGGCCTGCCACCAGCGTTCGCCAAAGCTAAAATCGGCGTACCAATTTCGATTGCCCAACCAACCTCGGAACACGAGCGCAGTGCGCGCCAGCTCCGCAGTATCGCCCAAGTACGCGGCAATCGCGGCGCGGCTCGCACCGCAATGTGTGCCCCAATTGTTCGGCCTTTCTTCGTGTGCGGTCTGCAGCGTGCGATTGTCGTTCAGCGTGTCTTTTAGAACAGCTTGCAGCCATGCACGAAACGTCGCATCATTCTCCGGCGGTAGTCCCACCAAATCCGCGGCGATCACATAAGCGGCCAGCTCGCGGCCCAACGCCAAAGTCTCGCCGCCCTGTTCGGTTCCCATCACGGCCATGCACGCTTGCACCACTTCGTCGCGATAGCTCGCGAGACCGGTGCGCGCATACACCAAAGCTTTCGCCAGCACGCGCACGTTCAATGAGTCTTCTTGATCGGAAAGATTCGGCGCGGCTGCGGGCAAGTCTGCTTCGGCTTTCATATCATTCCAACTCGCGCCGGTGGTGGGAAGCTGCAATACTTCTGCAGCGCTAATCCAAATGCCAGCGGCAAATCGTTTCACCGGCACTTTTGTGAACACGGCCCGCACGTGCTTGTCGGCATTCATTATGATCTGTGCGGGACTGATCCACCCGTGCACGTCTCCCTGCCATCCGCTAAAAACATAACCCGAATCCGGTTGCGGCGTGAGTGTGACAAGCGTGCCGCTGTAATAAACGCCGCTCGGCGGATCGAGCATCACCTGCCCAGCGCCCAAGGTGTCCACACTCACCGTGAACTGCGCCAATGCCGTGAATTGTGCAGTCACGCTCTTGTCGGAATTCATGACGAGTGTTTGCGACGCGATTGGCCCATCCAAAGCGCCATCCCAGTCTTGAAATTTCCAGCCGAGCGCCGGCGCTGCGGTAACGGTCACGCTCGTGCCTTCATCATAAACATTGCCCGCGGGATTCCGTGTGACGCTCCCCGAACCTTGCGCGTTCGTCGTTAATGCAAATTGCATGAAAAAATCGTTCGCGCTCAAACCCGTGCCCGCAGAATTTGTGACGCTGATTTTGCCGGTCGTCCCGCCGTTCGGAACCACGGCGCGAATTTGTGTGTCCGAATCCCAAGCGAAAGTTGCGGCGATGCCGTTAAACGTCACTTGCGTCGTCGCAGTGAAATGCTCGCCGCTAATCGTGATTTCAGCGCCCTTTTGTGCATGTTCCGGAGTGAAAGAGGCAATTGCGGGTTGCTGCGTGACGATGAAATCATTCGCGCTCGTTGCGGAACCGTCGGGATTCGTCACGCTGATTTTCCCGCTCGTCGCGCCCATGGGAACGACGGCGCGAAGTTGCGTATTCGAATCGGCCGTAACGTTGCTCGCGACAGTGCCGTTAAAACTCACCGCTGTCACACTCGCAAGGTGACTGCCGAGAATCGTCACTTCCGTTCCATGCGGCCCGTTTGCGGGCGCGAAGGAAGCAATGCTGGGCGGCGCCGTCACCGTGAAATTGCCCGGGCTTTCGCCCACGTCAATCGCGTTGGTGATGCTGATTTTGCACTCGGCTAGCGGCGCACCGGCCGGCACGCGCACACGAATTTGCGTGTCCGAATCAATCGTGAAATCCGTGGCGCTCACACCGTGGAATTGCACGCGTGTGGTCGTACTAAAATTTTGCCCGCTGATGGTGACTTCGGAATTGACCGGCCCGCTCGCCGGCGCGAAGTAAGTCAACACCGGCTTGGCGCTCGCGAAGTCAATGTAGTTGTGCACATAATAACGCGTGGTCTTGTCCGCGGCGAGCACCAACATGCCGGCGCTGGTATTGACGCATTGTTTGGTTGAAGCCGGATTGTGAATATCGAGATCGGTTGCGTTGGTGATGAAAGCTGCGCCGAGGCCCGCGGGAAATTCCAAATCCGTCAAGCTTGCGCTCTTCATGTAAATCACACTCGGCCCGGTCTCATTGCTGCGCGTAAAAACGTACAGCCGCTGGTTTTCGTGATTGATGAGCACGACCGGCTCCACGTGATCGAGATTCGCCGTGGCAAACACGCTGCTGCTCCACGCGCCGGCGCTCGAACGTTTGAGCACGTAAACGCCGGGCGCAGTCGCACCGGTGAGATTGGTTTTCACTACCGCGTAGAGATTGCCGCTATTGTCGCACGCGGCCTTGAGATTCAAATGATCATCAATGCGCGGCCCCCAGTTCACGCCGGAGAGCACTTGCTCGCGCGGCTGCCAAGTCTCGTCGCCGGCGCCGTCCTCGTGCACTGCAAAACTCAACGTCGAATCTTTTTGATTGGACCACAGCACGCCGATTCTATTTCCACCGAAAGCCACGAGCGTAGCAATGTCATCAATCTCGACGTCATTGCCTTGTGTGGGTAGAATGAAAGGCGTGCCCCAAGCAAGGTCGCTGCCGGTGGAACGATTGATCATAACCTTGCCGTTTTCCGTCCACGCAATCCACAGCTTGCCGGCAGAATCTTTATCCAATACCAACGCTTCGGATTTCGAGCCGTTGACGTTCACGGGGAAGCCGGCATCGAGACTATATGTTTGCGTGGCCGCGCTATAAGTGAAGCGATACAGCCGCGCGGCATTGCCGGAGGTAGTAGGGCCGGGATTCACGGTGTAGAGGTGCGATGCGACATAAAGTTGTTGGCCGTCCCAAAGCACGTCGCTCCGGCTGCTGCTGCGCTTGTCAATCGCAACGCCGGTGGTCATCCAACTCTGCGTGGCAAGATCGAAGCGCTGAATCTCGTAACGATTCGTGTTGGGATTCCACAGGCTGCCCCACCACGAGCCGTCATGCCACCACAATTTGCTCTGCGGCTTCTCCGAAGTCGGCTCCGCGCTGCCCGCGGCGCCAAAATAAAAATCGCGATAGCCCGCGGTGGTTTGCGCGAATGCACTTTGTGCTTGCCAATGCAAAACGAGCAGAGAACTCAAGACGAGAGCGGCTTTGATAATTCCACTTTTGAGAGGGGTGTTCTCGAAAATCTCAAACTCTGCCATGCGCATTTCCGCTCCCGGTAAATTGATTTGCACGACGCAACAGACTGCGCGCACTTTTTTTTGAAAAGTATTTGAATGGAGATAAGGCGAACCAAGCCGCCGTTTTGAGAGGTATGCCCCGCCGATTCCGTGGCGAAAAGGAAGAAAAGCACTCCAGAGGCTTTTGCGAGCTTCACTATTGTCCAGCGCGGCTCACAAAAAGAGTTGCGTCGCCAGAACTAAACGGTTCTTATATAGCGGCAATGCGATCGACTTGCAGGTCAAAATCCTCAAAACTCCTTCGGTCGCGCGCTTCCGAAAAACTTCGCGCTTGACTTTTGAAAGATGGTTTGACAAATATTTGGTGAAAGATCGATGCAATTGTGCCGCTCGGTTGGGTTTGATCTGATGGTGTGCTTCGAGATTATGCCAAGGTGTTGAATCATGCGTATTCGCCTCGTGTAACTCAATTTCTGCGAAGGAGAAACCTCGATGAAAACCCAACGTTTCGCTATCGCCCTCACATTGCTCAACCTCGTGCTGCTCACGGTGTTGATCGTTCAAAGCCTCTCCGCGGAAACGCAAAATACGGCCCCCGTGCTCCGTGGGCGTTCGCTTGAAATTGTGGATGAGCAAGGACGCGTTCGGGCTATGCTTGCAGTAATGCCACCGGTTACGGTTGACGGTAAAGCATATCCCGAAACCGTGTTATTGCGTTTGATCGACCCAAAGAGCGGCCCGGTGGTGAAGCTAACCGCTGCAGAGAACGGTTCAGCGTTGGGCCTTTCCGACGATGCGGAAGGCGGCGTTCAGATTTATGCGCGAGACACGGGCAGCTATGTTAAAGTCATCGACAACGAAGGGCGGGAAAAAGTTATGCAGCCGTAGCTTCGCATGATTGTATGCTGAGGCTCTTTCGTGAGGCATTGAAGAGCATTGAAAACATCTGCAAACGAAATTGTAGCAAGCCTGTCTTATGGTTAAACAGAGCCGAAGTTTCCGTAAGCACACTTTTTCCGAGCAACCTCCCTTTGTTCGCCAGCGAACACCGTTTGTAATATTAGCGGAGACTTTTTCCCGTCTTGTTTTTGAGCCAACAAAAGCTTACCCTTTATAAAACAGTAGCGGCATAGTTGTTGAAATTCTCCCATTCAGCAAAGGCTGAGCGCAATGATTTTAGGTGTGAATATGTCTTCTGGTTGCTGAATGCTGGTTTCTGGAGAATGGTTACGGATGACCTGAGCCGGCAACCTAATGCAAGCATCAGGCAACCAGCCTCCCGCAACCAACTTCCGAGCAAAACATGGATCGTGTCATTCAAAAAAAGAAGTGGCCCCCAAAAAAGATCGCCGCGGTTTCCGCGGCGGGAGTCTTCCTCTGCTTCATTCTCTACAGCTTTATGTTCGGCGACAACAGTTCCAAGCTGAATGTCGAAACCGAAAAGATCACCATTTCAGAGGTGGCGCGCGGCCCGTTTCAGGAGTTCATTCCGGTGACCGGCACGGTGCTGCCGATCAAGACGATTTATTTGGACGCCATCGAAGGCGGGCGCGTGGAAAAGCGATTCATCGAAGCCGGCACGTTCGTGAAAGAGGGCGACGTTATTCTACAATTGGCCAACACGAACTTGCTGCTGGATATCATGTATCGCGAGGCGCAGTTTTTCGAGCAGAGCAATAACCTGCGCAACACGCGTTTGTTGATGGAGCAAAATAGCCTCAATCTGCGCCGGGAATTGACGGAGATCGATTATCAAATTCAACGCTTGCAACGTGCGCACGAGCGTGCCAAGGAATTGGTCAAGA
>JABWAN010000094.1 GCA_013361015.1 Candidatus Zhuqueibacterota bacterium
GATACAAACCGTAGGGCTGCTCCGCGTCATCCACCTCGGAGAAGAAGGACAACACTTGCGGCCCGGAGCGCAGCGCTTGACTCGCCACGTTTCCGACCGTGAGCAACAACACCACTGTCGCACAGGAAAAAATCTTGAGTCGCGGACTCATGCACGCCCTTTCTTGGTTAACGGATTGTGCTTTTGCTTTTTGAAGTCTGCGCAGCGCTTTAAGTCAGCTCGCTTGAAAAAATCACCTCGGTAAACAAGCGGAGATGACACACAACAACGAGCAGCGACAAAACCAAAAGAGACGGCGCGTAACGCAGCCGAAGTGCTCAACTCAAGACGCCCTCATCTACCGGACGGTCTTTGTCCGCTGCCGCTGAAACCGCCAAAGCTGTTCATGCCGCGCATGCGGTTCATAAACGCCTGACGATCCGCTGCGGCGCGGCTACTCGAAAACACCACCACGGTTTCGCCTTCTTCTAAACCGCTCACGACTTCGGCATAATCCAAATTGCCCACGCCGATTTCAACCGGGCGCGGGTGATAGCCATTCGCCGATTTGACCAATACAAATTTGCGCGCCGCCGCGCCATTGCTGATGCGCATCTCATCGCCGAGGCCGAAGCGAGCTCCGCCCTGTCCATTTCCCATGCTTCCGGAATCCGCCATTCGCGCAGGTCGTGAAGCGCGCGAAGAATCAGCCGGCATACCGGTGCGGCGCTCACCCGAGCTCGAATCCGCGGCATTCAGTGCCAGCAACTGCGCGCGTACTTCTCGCAAATCTTTCAACGCTTCTTTGGCAATGAGCAACACGCCGTGTTTGTCTGCCACCGTCAAATCCACGGTGGCGTTCATGCCTGCTTTCAATTTGCGACTCGCATTCGAAACGATGACCGTGACGTTGAACGTGGTTACATTCTGCTCGACTTTGGCGAGCGGAGAAATGCGCAACACCGAGCCCCAAAATACTTCTTCGGGGAACGCATCGGGAATCACTTTCGCGGTTTGGCCGATTTGCACTTGCCCGATATCAACTTCATCGACTTCAGCATAGACATACATGCTGTCCATGCGCGCCACCGTTGCGATGAGCGTGCCGCCACTCACGGAATTGATGCCCGAAGAAATAATTTGCCCGGCTTCGACGTTCTTCTGGAGAACAACACCGGAAATCGGCGAGCGCACCACCGAGTCTTTCAAGCGAACATCCATGGTGGCAACTTCGGTTTCGGCCTTCACTAATTGCGCCTTTGCGCGCACTTCTTCGAGACGAACTTGGTCCATCTCTGCTTCGGAAAGCAGGCCGCGTTTGAACATCTCTTCCTGGCGTTTCACATTTCCCGCGGTTTGCGCAACGGTGGCGTTGGCAACATCGAGATCGGCAACGGCTTGCTCATAAGTGTTGCGCGCGTCGGTTTCATCTATGCGCGCGATGAGATCACCTTTCTCGATTAAATCTCCTTCTTCCACGGGCATCACCATAATCTGCCCCGAAGCTTTGCTTTTCACTTCGACTTGGTCAATCGGCTGAATTTTTCCCGTGGCGGAAACCATTGCGTTGAGATCGCCGCGTTGCACGGTAAAAGTGCGCTGCTGCATGCCGGGTGCCGCAGCTTGGTCGGGCACGGACTTCTTGGGCCACAGGTAATAGCCGCCGGCGCCGAGTAGCAAGATCGCGAGTGGAATAAAAATGACTTTACGCATGAAATAGGTTCCTTGGTTCGTAATTCGTCAATGGATTTGCCAGACAGAAGGTCTCCGTTTGTTGCGCATTCTATGCCCTTGGCTGGAAATCTTCCGGAAGCTGATATCAGTCGCTTAAAAGCGAAATAAAGCAAAACTTTCTGTAAACGGATTTAACGAATCAAGCGAATGAATTTGATCAAGTATCCGCTTCATCTGTCAAATTCGCTTACAGAGTTCTTTTCGGCGGCGGCTCGTCCACCTCATGTGGAAGCATGGTATCAAAATTTACCCGAAAAATCAAGCGTGGGAACCCACGCCGCGGTTGCTTCCACAACAGGGAATCACTATATTTTTCCGAACGACAAAACACATGGTGCAATATGAGAATGACCACGAGAAATTCTAGCACTCTTCATGACCTTCCCCGCTCGCGGGGGCATATTCAAGTTGCCAAATCTTTTAGACGCTGCCGTTGGCTTTTGGTTGGAGTTTTATTTTTTGCCGGCTGCAAGAAAGACCCGGTCGATCCCAAACCGCCCGAGCCAACACCTTCCGAATTCAAAGTCACGGATTTCACCGCGCCGGAGCAATGTGCTTCCTGCCACCCCAATCACTATCAAGAATGGCAAAGCTCGATGCACGCATATGCGTTCGTCGATCCCGTCTTCTTTGCGATGCATGACCGCGGGCAGCAACTCACCGGCGGCGAGCTTGGGCAATTCTGCACGCAATGCCACAGCCCCATTGCCAGCCGCAGCGGTGAAACGCCGCCGTTTTTCGATCGCAATCGCCTTTCGCCGATTTCAACCCGCGGCGTGTCGTGTGACGTTTGCCATAGCATCACAAAAGTAAATAAACTTTTCAACGCGCAGTTTGCAATGTCCCCCGGCAACACGAAGTTCGGCTCCTTGGATAATCCCGCGCCGAATGCCTTTCATCAATCGCAATTCAATGCTTTGTTCGATCGTTCAGAGATTTGCGGAACCTGTCATGAAGTGGAGAACACGCTCAATACGCGGGTGGAAGAGACCTATTCGGAATGGGTACAGGCTGCAGTGGCAGGCATGTCCTTGCAATGTCAGGATTGCCACATGCCGACTTATGCAGGTGAAGCCGCTGTGGGCGGCCCGCAGCGCGACAAAGTTCATCGACACTATTTCGTCGGCGTTGATGTGCCGCTCGTGGATTTCCCCGGCGCAGATTTGCAGCGCCAAATGAGCGATTCGTTGTTGAAAAATGCCGCAGAGATAAGCGTGAATGCTCCTGCTTCAGTGCAAACCGGAGATACGTTGCGGTTTACAGTCAAAGTGATGAACACACGCACGGGCCATCATCTGCCTTCGGGCACGGCTGCGGAACGGCAAATGTGGATTGCCCTCGAGGCGCGCGCTGCGGACGGCAGTCTGCTCTATCAAACCGGCCAGCTTGACGCGAACGGCGATCTCATGGACGGGCACAGCGTGCTCCAGCCCAACGCGGATCGCGACCTTGTCGTCTTTCGCCAAAAACTTTTCGATGAAACCGGCAAAGAGGTGCTCTTCTTTTTTCAAGCGAAAACCGTGGAGAATAATCTTATCCCGCTCTTTTCTCTCAAAACTGCGAGCTATAAAATCGCAGTTCCGGCGGCGACGGTGGGACCAATCAGTCTCGACGTGCAGCTCCGCTTCCGAAGCTTGCCGCCGTATTTTTTACGCGAATTGAATTTGGGAGAATTGGTCGCGAAGGTGCCGATTGTAAACATGGAAGAGGCAAAGGTGCAGATAGGTGTGACGAGGTAAGGCGGGATTATTAGATTGGTGGATTTCTGGATTGTTGAAATGACGAGGCAATGCTTTCCATCACTCCAACAATCCATTTCTCCATTCATCCAATCTCTCAAAAAGCTTCACTCCAACACACCAACCCCGTTTCGTGCTGCAGCGTCAACGCGGGATGCCTCGGCGCCACGCGCAGCCGCGCCTGTTGTTTTCCCGCCAATGCGCGGCTTACGCGCACGCGATACTCATACATGCCGTTTTCGCGAACTGCGCTCAGCTTCATCGGCACGTTGATCAGCACTTGCTCGGATTCGAAATAAAACTCGGCTTGCACCAGCTCCGGCGTGAGTGCACCGAGATAGATCCGCGCCATGAGTTCGATCTGCCCGGCGGCTTTTGCGGGTTTCAATTCAACCCCGGCGAAATGCAGCGGCGCCCAGTTTGCGCGATACATTTCTTTCGCGCGCGCCAACTCTCTGGCAACGGCAAAATGCTCGCGCGAAAACACGCCCTCGCGCTCGCTCGCGGGAACGTAGAATTGCTCGGCATAGCCCTGCACCATCGTATTCGTGTTGAATTGTGGAATCAACGTGATCATGGATTGCTTCACGCGCTCAATCCAGCGCTGCGGCCAGCCTCGCTGGTTGCGGTCATAATACAACGGAATTACTTCGCGTTCGAGCACGCGGTAAAGATCGCTCGCATCCGCGCGATCCTGCTCCGCTTCATTCGTATAGGCCTTCGCCTCCCCGAATTTCCAACCATTCTCGCCGTTATAACCCTCCTCCCACCAACCGTCTAGAATACTGCAATTGATACCGGCATTGAGGGGCACTTTCTGCCCGCTCGTGCCGCTCGCCTCCATCGGTCGCCGCGGATTGTTGAGCCACAAATCGACGCCCTGCACGAGCATGCGTCCGACGTTCATATCATAATTTTCCACCAGAATCACTTTGCCGAAGAGCGCGCTGCGCTGCGTCATCTGAAACACGCGCTTCAAAATCGCCTGCCCGGCAAGATCGCGCGGATGTGCCTTGCCTGCAAAAATGATTTGCACCGGCCGCTTCCTGTTGTTAACGATCTTCTCCAAGCGTTTCAAGTCGCTGAAGATGAGGTCGGCACGTTTGTACGACGCAAAGCGCCGTGCAAAACCGAGGGTCAAGACCTCGGGGTCGAGCATGCTCTGCACGGCTTTGCGCTTCGCAGAGGAAACCCCGAGACGGCGATACTGCTCCGTCAAGCGCTCGCGCACGAACTCAATCAAATCATATTTCATCTCTTGCTTCACTTGCCACAAGACCTCGTGTGGGATCTTTTCCACCTTGCGCCAAAACTTGGGATCCGCAAGATGATCGCGCCACCCCTCGCCGAGATACTCGTCAAACAACTCCGACATCATCAGTGCAAGCCACGTGTCCGCGTGCACGCCATTGGTGATCGCTGAAATCGGCACTTCGTGTTGCGGAACCGTGGGCCACAACGGTTGCCACATCTCACGCGAGACCGCGCCGTGCAATTGGCTTACGCCGTTGTTCGCACGCGCCAACCGCAGCGCAAGCACGGTCATGCTGAAATACTTCCAGCCGCTCGGTTCGCTTTGCAAACCAAGCGCGAGCACTTGCGACAAATCCAGCTGCAATTCTTTGCAATACCCGCGAAAATATTTATGCACCAGCGGAAGCTCGAACGTTTCATTACCTGCCGGAACGGGCGTGTGCGTCGTAAACACCGTGCTCGCGGCTACGGCTTCGCAGGCTTGCTCAAACGCAAGCTTCCGCGTCTTCATCAACCCGCGGATTCTTTCCAAGCACAGAAACGCCACGTGTCCCTCATTGAGATGCCACACCTTCGGCGTGATTCCCAACGCTGTGAGCGCGCGCACGCCGCCGATGCCGAGCACAACCTCCTGCGCAATGCGCGTCTCGCGATCGCCGCCATAAAGTTGCGCCGTAAGCACGCGATCCGCCTCGCTGTTTTGCGGCACGTCAGTATCGAGCAGAATGAGATAAACCGAACCCACGAGCACCAGCCAACATTGCACCGTCACCGTGCGTTCCGCCAACTCGACTTTCACGAAAAGCCGTTTGCCAGTATGATGATTGAGCGGCAAGAGGGGCAGCTCGGCAAAGTTCAATTCCGGATAGATCGCCTGCTGCCGGCCTTGCTTGTCGATGCGTTGTGTGAAATAGCCGTTCTTATAAAGCAAGCCCACGCCAATAAACGGCAAACCCAAATCACTCGCGGTCTTCACGTGATCGCCCGCGAGCACGCCCAAGCCGCCCGAATAAATCGGCAAACATTCGTGCAATGCAAACTCGGGAGAGAAGTAGGCCACAAGACCGTCTTGGTGTTCGGAATATTTCTGCGCGAACCAGCTTGACTCGTTCATCAAATTATCTTCGCACAGCGACAACACACCGCGATAAAACTCCACGAAGTCGCGATCATTCGCCAACACCGCGAGCCGGCGCCCACTTTCGCGCAGCAACTTAACGGGATTGCGATGCGCGAGCCAATGCTCGGGATCGATGTCATGAAACAACGCCTGTGCTTCATGATGCCAACTCCACCAAAGATTATATGCCAATTCGGGCAGGCGTTGAAACGGGGCGTCACATTTAATGGGAAAATTCTTAATCTGCTGCGCTTCGAAGAGTTTCATCATGCGAAAAAAAGCTCCTTCCTAAACGGTTCGTGCCGATCGGTGCTGTCATCCCGTAAAGAACTTCACAAGCCCCAAGCACGTGCCCAATCTCAAGCAAGATTCTTATAGAATGACATCACGAAGAGTGGCATGCTCAAATGAAAGATGATCGTTTACTGCAAACGGTGCGCACAATAGCACATCGACTATAAAAATGCAAGCGGAAAAACCGCGACTGCGGCATGAACTCGGTTATCATTGCGGGCCAAACGCTGTTCTTTTTGTTCTGTCGCTGCGCCACCGAGGGTTCATCTTTGCTTGTTTACCTGACCTCTCTCTTCGAGCTAGCTGACTTCAAAGCGATGGCCACCTGCCGCCGAGGTGATATTTTCAAACACGGGTTTCAGCTTCTTCTCGCTCAAATAGAGTTTGACGGCTACATTCGGCGCCGGCCTGCTCAGCGCACGACTTGCAGCACCAACGAGCTGCCAATGCCACGCCGAGCTTGCATTGGTGCGCTGCGCTCGTTATTATCACCTTATCAGAGTCAAGCCACCGCTCAATACTGCATTCAAATGGAATCGTTGCTAATGCTCTGTACAACGCTCAAAACCTAAGGAGCATACCCCGTGCATAAAAAGATTCCTCTGAATGACAAAACCACGAGGTGACAAACCATCCATGAACGAATCGCCATTCCACGCCGTTTATCGCTGCATCAACGCATGCCCCGGCGAATACCCTCTTGACGCGTTGCTCTATCGTTGCCCGCATTGCGAGGACTTGCTCGAAGTGGTACACGATCTTTCTGCGCTGAAAGAAACTCCGGCGCAGAGTTGGAAGCAAACTTTCGAGCAGCGTTGTGCGCAACTGGCGAGCACTTACAGCTCCGGCGTGTGGAGCAAAAAAGAATGGGTGCATCCCGCATTGCGCGAAGAGAACCTCGTCTCGTTTCGCGAAGGCGGAACCCCACTCGTTCCCGCCGCGCGTTTGGCGCAAAGCTGCGGTCTCGAGCATCTGTGGGTGAAGCAATGCGGCAACAGTCACACAGGTTCGTTCAAAGACCTCGGCATGACCGTGCTCGTCTCGCAAGTCAAACAAATGATGCACGACGGGAAAAAAATCAAAGCCGTGCTCTGCGCCTCCACGGGTGATACCTCCGCGGCGCTTGCGGCATATTGTGCGGCGGCGCAAATTCCTGCGGTGGTGCTTCTGCCCGCGAACAAAATCAGCCCCGCGCAATTGCTTCAGCCCATTGCCAACGGCGCGCTTACGCTCGCGCTCGCTACGGATTTCGACGGCTGCATACAAATCGTGCAGCAGCTCGCACAGCAGCCGGACGTGTACCTCGCCAACTCGATGAACTCTTTGCGCCTTGAAGGACAGAAGACCGTTGCGATAGAAATCGTGCAGCAACTCAATTGGGAAACACCGGATTGGGTGATTCTACCGGGCGGCAATCTCGGCAATGTTTCCGCAGCCGGCAAAGGCTTTTTGATGATGCGCGACCTCGGTTTGATCGAACGCTTGCCGCGTTTGGTGTGCGCGCAAGCCGAGCACGCAAATCCGCTCTATGAAAGTTTTCAAAACGGGTTTCGCGAGTTTCATTCCAAACCGGCGCAGCCCACGCTCGCCACCGCCATTCAAATCGGTCGTCCGGTGAGTTATAAAAAAGCGATCAAAGTGCTGCGCGAGTTCGACGGTCTCGTCGAGCAGGCGCGTGAAAGTGAGTTGGCCGACGCCGCCGCTCTCGCCGATCGCGACGGGTTGTTCTCTTGCCCGCAAACCGGTGTCGCACTTGCAGCTACTCTCAAACTCGCGCAGCGCGGCACGATCAAGCCGCATGATCGTGTCGTCGTTATTTCCACTGCGAACGGCTTGAAGTTTGTCGATTTCAAAATCGGCTATCATCAAAGCGCGCTGAAAGAAGTCGCTTCGCGCTATGCAAATCGTGTCAAGATGCTCGCGCCCAGCTTGGAGCATGTGAATGCCGCCATCGCACAATTCAGCGCGCAGCAAAATATTTAGCGTCACGAGTTGACAATCTTGCTTTGTGAGATTACATTCAAAACAATCGAGCGAAGTCGAACGCGGACGCGACCGTTTGGTGGAGTGCAAAAAAAAGTTTGCATCCGGGTCCGGCTTCCCTGAAAACGAAAGGCTGTGGAATGAAGCTCGGTCGCAACGATCCGTGCCATTGCGGGAGCGGCAAAAAGTACAAACAATGTTGTCTCGGTAAGGAAGAAGAAGCGCATCGACACGATCTTCAAACTCAACAGAAATGGGCGCGCAATCTCTTCGCAGCGAATCCTCGCGAGGCATGGTACGACGACTGGAGCTCTGAAGAACCCGGGGAAGCCGGCGCCATTGATATTGAGGAGGATGGGATTGAGGAGGATTGGGAGGATGAAACTTTAAGTGAGGATGACGATTGGGATGATGAGCCCGAAGAGCTGAACAGTGAAATCGCGACAGATGCGAACGACGAAGCCGCAGAAGAACTTTGGAACGACTTCGCCGGCCGGGATTTGAACGGTAAAATCTCCCTATTCGAGAAAATGCTCGAAGCGCCGGACGCAAACAATCATTGGGAAGCGGGCGAAATGCTCCATATTATTTTTGAGGAAGCATTAGAAGCCGAAGCGCGCGAACAATATGATTCGCTCGTCGAAAAAGTCCGCCGCATGGCTCCACAAATTTATGAATTTGACGCGCCCTTGTATGTTGCCAATCGCATAACAAATGCCTTGGCACTTTCGCGCGGAGAAATTTTGCCAAGCCTCGTTGCAGAGCATGCCACACTGGCCGCGCAAGAGCCGATGGTGTTCATGACTATGCTCACACAATTGCGCTATTATGGCCACGCCGACTTACTGCACACCGCATTGCAACGGGCGTGGCCGGCCATTAAGAGCTACGACGAACTGGACGAGTGGCTGCCAGAGCCGCCCGCGCCGTTAGCCGTACGCGCCCTGGTGTTTGAACATCTCGAAAGGCGGACCAGCGAGGCCGTTTTGTTGCAAGCACTCGAGCAGTTCAGTAAAATTCCGCGCGCACGGATCGAGAATTTCATCGCGCTTCTTTCCGGGAAGCATCAACATTCATGGCAAGCGAGCGATTTTGAAATTAAACAAAGAGAACACCGGCACGCATACGAGCGCGAAACCACAGGATCGTCTTTGCTCAAAAACTCCGTGGGTCAGAACGTCTTTAATCTCACTTTGCAGTTTCAAGGCTATCTGCACCGCGAACATCACATGCCCTATCTTAAATCCGATGTCGGTTGCGGCGAGCTCGTGAGCTACATTTTTCTACGCGCCTACGGCGACGCATATCCGCCGGCGAATGTGTTTTCGAAACCCGGTGAGTTGACAAGGCAATTTGAGTTTTGCCACCCCGAGTGGCCTTTCCACGAGCGTCTGCTCTGCCCGGACCGAGTGACGATGGATTATTATTGCGCCGATTTGCTGTTCATGGATAAAGCCGGAGCATATAAAACCGCGGCGTTGTTCGCGTTACTGCCCATGTGGCTCGACTTTCTCGTTGCGCAACAAATGCTCGAACCGGCGCATAGCTATCGAACGCTGCTCGATTTTTTCGAAACCTATGAAGAAGTGCATGGTGCGTTGCGCAGCTTCAAACGTGATCCGAATCTCTACAAAAGTTTGATTGGCTGGCCATGGCGGCAAACCCGCGCGAATCAAGCATGAATCTGAATGAAAATGTGCGCGAGGTTGTTTCGCCA
This sequence comes from Candidatus Zhuqueibacterota bacterium, assembly GCA_013361015.1. GTDB lineage: Bacteria > Zhuqueibacterota > Zhuqueibacteria > Zhuqueibacterales > Zhuqueibacteraceae > JABWAN01. The sequence continues at coordinate 9,821 of JABWAN010000094.1, forward strand.
TTAGAAGAAGAATCCTCTTCACCGCCGAACGCCTTCACGCTTTCAACGAGTGCAACCGTTGCGCTCATTCTCTCGATGCTAATCGTGGGCGTGAGCTTTGGTGCGGTTGCGCCACTGGTTTCGGCAATTCTAGAGAATCGCGGCTTCAGTGAGTACTTTACCGGCAGCGTCACCGCGACGCTGTCATTGGCAGTGGCCTTGAGCAGCCCGTGGGTGGGTAAGCTCGTCGAGCGCCATGGCACACGGCGCATCAATGTACTCGGCGTAAGCGGGCAGGCGCTCGGCTTCGCGGGCTTGGGCCTTGCGCTCGCAACCAATGAAGTTCTGCTCTTTCCGGTGCGTTTCGGCTTAGGCATGGCGGCAACGATGACCTTCATTGCCACCGAAGTGGCGTTGTTGCGCGGCGTGGCCGAAGCTGTGCGCGGACGAGTGATGGCGGCATATGGCAGCGGTTTCGCTATCGGCTTCATGCTCGGCGTCTTTGCCAGCGATCTCACCTATGAATGGCTCGGCTTGTGGTGTTTCGCTTTGGTGGCAGCCATCGCCGCGCTCTTTGTGCCACTCGCGTGGCGCGGCATGCGCGGAAAGATTGGCGAGCCGATGTCTTCGCTGCACGAGGGCGTGAGGAGAGATGCCAATGGCGTACGTTTGCATTGGAGCCCGCTGTGGATGGCATTGTTCGGCGCCGTGGTGTTCGGCGCTTTGGATACTGCAATCTCCGGCACATACCCGGTTGAAGGACAGCGCTTGGGCATGACGCGCAGCGAGACGTTGCGCATCGTCGGCATCATGGCATTCGGGATGGTCGCCGGACAACCGTTCGCAGGTTGGCTGGCGGACAAATTCGGCGCGCGCCGTCCCATTGCCGCAGTCACGATATTCGGCATGCTCTGCTGTTTTGCTGCGGGCGTGGTTTCGCAACGCCTCGCAGGC
>JABWAN010000095.1 GCA_013361015.1 Candidatus Zhuqueibacterota bacterium
ATGATAACCTGCGGGCAGCGCGCCGTCTTGCAATGTTGCAACCAGCCGCCCGTTTGTGTCATACACCTGCAAGCGCACCAGCGTGTTGCGCCGCAGCGTGAATGAAATCTTGGTGCCGGCATTGAAGGGGTTGGGATAATTCGGATGCAGCAAATAACGCGTCGGGCGTTCGCGCTCTATCTTGCCGGTCACCGAAGTGAGCGGCGTGGGTTGATCCACGGTGAACCATTGCACGTCATCATAACTCACGCCCACTTTCGCCGTCGTTTGGTCCGGCGAGTAATTGTCGTTGAGCACGCCGAGGGTGATCACGAGATTGTCGAACGCCAAGCGCTCCCAATTCAACTCGGGGAAATAGCGCTTAAAATCACTGCGCGGGTAAATGGTCAACTCGCGCCATTCGTTCAACGCGGGCTTGAGCTCGAGGCTGGCGAATGCACCGCGCAATAAACGCATCTCAAACGTGCGCCCCAAGCTGTAAGCGAGGGCGAACTGCCGCCCGCGAATGCCTTTGCGATAACCCGCGACTTCGATGAAAGCGTTGCACACCGCGGGGTTTTGATAATCCGTCGAGTCGATTTTGTATTTGAGCTTCAGCACCGGCCATTTGTCTAAGTTCGGCTTGCTCACTCCTTGCCGCACTTGCGAGATGATATAACTTTCCGAATCATCGGGAATGTGGCTTGCTTCCGTGTAGAGATAAAGGTGATGATTGTTGCTGTTGCGCGAATCCTGCCGGAGCTCGCGGCGCAACACCGGTGGCTTGTCATAGGGCAGGAGCGGACTCAGGAACCAACCCGGGCTGAGCGGCTGTTCGAAATTACCGTTGACAATCGTCGCCGAAGACGGCAACTCTCCCTCGGGCGTCAAATAGCCATAAGCGGTTTCGTCATAGTCAGGCAAAGTTCTGGGATCGATGGTAAGCACTTCGCCGGCGAGCGTGTGAAACGCAATCCCTTCGCAAAACGGTCCGTTGAGTTTCACCATGCCCACGCCCCAGGAAGATTGTGCGCTCTCTTGATAATCATTCAAGCGCACCGAGTTCGCGGCATTGGGCAGCACGATGAATGCGGTGTTCTTGTATTGCCACGAGATCAATGGGATGGAAGACACGGTGTTGTGCACGTGCCCGAAGAATGCCAGCTTCACGTTGCCGTGCCGCGTGAGAATCTCGGCAAGCTTGGCGCGATAAATCGGGCCTGGGCCGTAATGATCGAAGCGCACATGGCCTGCGGGCAGCAACGGATGATGCGTGAAAAAAATCGTCGGACGAAACTGATTCGCAGCGAGATCTTCTTCCAGCCAGGTGAGGAACTCGGGATGGCGTGCGAGATAATCATCGATGCCATAGCCATCGCCGCCGGGTTGTGAAAAGAGCACCAGGTGCCAATCGCCCGCATCGAAAGAATAATTCACCAGCTCGGGGGCGTTGAGCAGCCTTTGTGCGGAGAGAAAATTCGCAAACTCCACGTTCTTCACCGGATTGGTCGCAAACGTGTCCGCCTTCGGCACGTGATCGTGATTGCCCATCAACATATACAACGGCGGCTGCAATGCTTGCACGGCCTCGAGCAGCACTTGATAATTTTCCCACTCGCCGGTGTTGTGAATGTTGTCGCCAAGTGTGACCACGAATTCCGGCTGCAGCGTATTCGTGAGCGAGACCGCGCGGCGCAAACGCGGCGTCACCACTTCATACTTCGACTTGTTCGAAGGATTATCGAACTTCGTGTTCGGCGCCCAATACGCCACTTGCGGATCGCCCCAAATCGCAAACGAAAACGCAATCTTCTTCGTGCCGATATTCGGAACGTAGCCGCAGTTCTGCGGCTGCGCCGCAAGAATGGTAACGCACGCGCAGGACGCTAGCAAAGCTACGCGCGGAAGTCGAGGCATGATTCCCCCCTTGAGTAGAGTTATGTGAGTGTTGGCAGTGACCACGATCATATCTGAATCCATCTTACCACGATTCCGTGCTCGGCACGGTTTAATTTGCAGCTTCCTAAACGTTGTCATTCAAAAGGAATCTTTCTACTTACTAGAGAGTGTGTCGAGTTTATAAAAAGATTCCTCCGGAATGACAGTGCCATGGGCGCGAATTGCAGCTTATGCTATGCTCCAATCAGCAACGCAACGGGGCGCCTGCCGGGCTGTGAACTTTTCCTTGAGCATCAAATGCAAAGTGAACTCCTTTCACTGCGCTTAGGTCTGCTGCGCAATTCTGTCAAAAGCCTGCGCGCTCATGCGCAATCGTAACCAAAAGCAAAAGAAGCACTCGCTTGCCGAAGCAACAGCGCGAGCTACAGGAATTTGTGTTTGATTTGCTGCGTGGAGTTTTTATTATAATCACACCAAGCCCAACGCCAAAGGCGTTACATGTGATAGCCCTGGGCAACGCCCTGGGTCAGAGGCGCAGTTCCTTTAGCCCTGTAAGGGCGGCAGCAAACTTTTCACAAGACAACGTACATTGTTCAAGTATACCGCGCCGTTGGCGCTCAGAAATTTAATGCCCAGCTTGGGGCGTTGCCCCAAGCTTTCACAGACCGCCCCTTCGGGGCTAAGAAAGACGAATCCGACTTTGGTAGACATGGCCTGTTCATTTAACTTTGGAAATGTACACGAATGAAGTACAGTTTAGCCTTTGCTATGAGCCTGCTCCTCGGCTGCGGCTCGCAAGAGTCCGCGCCGGAGGCAAGCTCGGTACGATTAATGAAATCGGCCCCCTCGCCTGAGCGCATGCCAAGCGAGGCCGATGCAGCAGGCAGCGTAGAGCAGGCTCTCGTTGCCAATGCCGGCATGTTTAACCCCGTTGCGCTTGCCGCGCAAAATCTCCCCGCAGCGCGCATCATCATCAAAAACGCCTCGCTCGGTTTCGAAGTCGCCAGTTACGACGTTGCGCTCGCGCAGATCCAAAAAATCGTGGAGCAGAGTCGCGGCTTCGTCACCAATTCCAGCGCGTATATTCGTGATGACAATGTCAAATCCGGCAACGTCACCATTCGCGTTCCGGCGGAGCAATTCGAAGTCGCACTTACCGAGTTGAAAAAAATCGCGAAGAAAGTGGAGAATGAAAATCTCTCCGGCAATGACATCACCGAGGAGTTTTATGATCTCACCGCGCGTTTGGAGAATAAGAAAAAGGCGGAGACGCGCTATATAGAGATTCTAAAATCCGCGAAGACCGTTAAAGACATTTTGGAAGTCGAGCAAGCGCTCACCAACGTGCGCGAAGAGATCGAGCGTTTGGAGGGGCGCAAACGCTATCTCAGCGACCAAGCCGCGATGTCCACGATCACCATCAATCTGCACGAAACCTATCCGCTCATGGCCCAGGGCAGCAACAGCTTTGTGGCGCAAATCAAACGCGGCTTTGAAAGCGGTTTGCAAGGTTTCGGCGAAGTCACCAGCGCGTGCATCACGTTCGTGATCGCCGGCTTCCCGCTCTTCGTGCTCGGCTTTGTGGTGATTTGGCTGCTGCGCAAGTTGCTGCGAAGATCAAAAAAGCGCCAAACCGCGATGGCAACACCGACCGCGGAAAAATCGTCTTGACTTCGGGCTGAACAGATGCGATGACAGAAAAATGGAGGGCAGAAAAATAAAGCTTGTTGGAAAAAACGACAAAGTTTGAAAGCAACCGGTTGCGAATATTCTTCTGTCTTTCACCTTTCTGTCATAAAGCTCTTGTCGACCCCTTGGAGAAATTCAATTGAACCAGTTCGCCGCTTGCTTGATACTCTTCATCCTTCTGCTTTCCTCTTCTTCTTTCTCCCAATTCCAATTCGATCTCCTCATTCAAAACGGCCGCATCATCGATGGCAGCGGCAATCCCTGGTTTCGCGGCGACGTTGGGATTCGCGACGGAAGGATTGCGGCGATCGGCAAGCTCGCTGCGAGTGACGCGCAGCGCGTGATTGCTGCGGAGGGTCTCGCCGTTGCGCCGGGTTTCATTGACGTTCACACGCACGTGGAAGACGGCATTCGCAAACGGCCCACCGCAGAAAATTTTTTGTTCGATGGCGTGACCACGATCATCACCGGCAATTGCGGCGGTTCGGAAACCGATCTGCCGAAGCTTTTTGACGAGCTGCGCGCGACCGGCATCTCGCTCAATGTTGCCACGCTCATCGGCCACAACAGCGTGCGCCGCGCGGTGATGAATACAGCGAAGCGCGATCCTACTCCGACCGAGTTGGCAAAGATGTCCGCACTCGTCGAACGCGCGATGCAAGCAGGCGCAGTGGGTTTCTCCACCGGACTCATTTACATCCCGGGCACGTATTCAAAAACTCCCGAAGTGGTCGCGCTCGCGAAAGCGGCGGCGGAGCACGGCGGCGTTTATGCTTCGCACATTCGCAACGAGGGCGACTCGGTGCTCTTCGCGATTCGCGAGGCAATTCACATTGGCCGCGAGGCAAATATACCCGTAGAGATTTCGCACTTCAAAATTTCGAGCAAGCGTTTGTGGGATCACAGCGACGAGACGATTGCGCTCGTTGAACAAGCGCGCGCGGAGGGGCTTGATGTGTGCGTCGATCAATATCCTTACACGGCTTCGAGCACGAACCTCGGCGTGCTCTTGCCTTCGTGGGCATTGGCGGACGGCGATTCGGCGATCAAGGCGCGTTTGCACAATCCGATGACGCGCAAACAGATTGCGCAGGAGATGAAGCATTTCATTCGCGAGCGCGCGGGCCGCAACCGGCTCGATTATGCGATTGTTGCGCGCTGCCGTTGGGATTCGACGATGGAGGGGAAGAGCATTGCGGAGATCAATCAACGCATGCGACGCAAGGCGAATCTTGATAACGAAATTCAAACCGTGCTCGATATGATGCTCAAAGGCGGAGCCGCGATGATTTATCATTCAATGTTTGAAGACGATGTGGTGCGCATCATGCAATATCCCAATGCGATGATCGCTTCGGATGCAGGCGTGGCGGAGTTCGGGCGCGGCTCGCCGCACCCGCGTGCGTATGGCACAAATGCGCGCGTGCTCGGCCGTTATGTGCGCGAGAAAAAAATCTTGCGCTTGGAGGAAGCAATTCGCAAAATGACTTCACTGCCGGCGCAGCGCTTTCGTTTGCACGAGCGCGGTTTGCTGCGTGCAGGCATGGCCGCAGATATTGTAGTGTTCGATGCGCAACGTGTGAAAGACCGCGCGACGTTCGAGAAGCCGCACGCCTATGCCGAGGGCTTTCGTTACGTGTTGGTGAATGGCGAAGTCGTGATCGAAGAGGGCAAACACACGGGCGCGCGGGCGGGGGAGATTTTGTTTGGGCCGGGGAAAAGAGAGTAGAACTCTCGTTCCTATGCTTCGCGTAGGAATGCGCTTTGAACGCTACGCGTTTTTCAACGGTTGGATAAAGATTGTTTATCGCGCTAGGTCGTTTCAGAATATATAAAAGACGGACGTGGAGCGTCGTGAGCGGCATTCCCACGCAGAGCGTGGGAACGAGAGGATATGCTTGGCTGTTGCTTTTTGAAATCTGCGAAGCGCTTTAAGTCACCTCGCTCGGAGAGATAAGGGTGAGATAAACAAGCAAAGATGACACTGCGGTGGAGCAGCGACGCAACAAAAACATCAAACGCACAGATGGACGCGGAGCGTCGTGAGCGGCATTCCCACGCAGAGCGTGGGAACGAGAGGAACGAGAGGATACTTCCGACTTCATTCACGTTGCCCCGATGTTCTAATCCGCAAGCAAAACGGAGAGCCCGATGAGCACAAAAAAAATTTGCCCCATGCTCGAAATCACGCACGGCGTAAAGAGAGAGTTAAACAGGCGCGGCGTTCTATTGTGCGTGCTCTTGCTGTTCGCTTCTCTCGCCGCGCAAACAGAAAAGCCGAAATATCCGAATTTTCCGAGCGAAACGCCGGCGCAGTTGCATGAAGCGACCGACTCGTTCGAGTACGTCAAACGCAGCGTGATGATCCCGATGCGCGACGGGGTGAAATTGCACACGGTCATCATCGTGCCCAAAGGCGCGAAAGACGCGGCGATTCTGCTCACGCGCACGCCGTATGATGCCGCCTCGCTCACGAGTCATGCGGCGAGCAAACATCTCGGCAGCATTTTGCAAGGCTATGATAACGCGACCGACATCATTGTCGAGGATGGATACATTCGCGTGGTGCAAGACATTCGCGGCAAGCACGGCTCGGAGGGCGATTATGTGATCAATCGCCCGCTGGCCGGGCCGCAGAATCCCACGCCGGTGGATCACGCGACGGACACGTACGACACGATTGATTGGCTCGTGAAAAATATTCCGGAGAGCAATGGGCGAGTGGGCGTGCTCGGCATTTCTTATAACGGCTTTCTCACGCTGATGGCGCTGGTGAATCCGCATCCCGCGTTGAAAGTTGCGGTGCCGATGAATCCGATGGTCGATTGCTGGATCGGCGATGATTGGTTTCACAACGGCGCGTTTCGGCAACAGATGCTGCCGTTCATTTATCAACAAGGCGGCACGCGCCGTGTCGAGGCGAAGTGGTGGTCGAGTCATTTTGATGATTACGACACGTACATGTCCGCAGGCTCCGCAGGCGAGTTGGGCCGGCGGCGCGGCTTGGAGCAAATCGGTTTTTGGAACAAGCTACTCGCGCATCCGAGTTATGATGCGTTTTGGCGCGAGCAAGCCGTGGATAAAGTTCTCGCCGCGCAACCGCTCAAAGTGCCGGTGCTGCTCGTGCATAGTTTGTGGGATCAAGAAGACATTTACGGCGCGCCCGCGGTGTATGCCGTGCTCGAGCCGAAAGACGTGAACAACGACAAGGTTCATCTCGTGATGGGGCCGTGGTATCACGGGCAAATGATTGGAGAGGGCAGCGCGCTCGGTGCGTTGAAGTTCAACAGCAACACCGCGCTGTATTTTCGGCAGGAAATTTTGCGGCCGTTTCTTGCGCAGCATTTGAAAGGCGTCGCGCCGCAAAACACCGGCGTGCCGCAAAACAAGATCCCGCCGGTCGCAGCGTATGAAACGGGTACGAATGCGTGGCGTTCTATGTCCGCGTGGCCTGCGGGCTGCGAGAGCGATTGCACGATTCGCGCGACGCCGCTTTATCTTGCTGCGGATTCGAAGTTGAGTTTCGAAGCGCCGAAAGCGAGCGCGATTGCGTTCACGGAGTATGTCTCCGATCCCGCGAAGCCGGTGCCGTTTCGCAAACGCCCGATTGAGCCGATTGGTTATTACGACATTGGGTTGACGTGGCCGCAATGGTTGGTCGATGATCAACGCGAAGCCTCGGGCCGCACGGATGTGCTCGTGTTTGTTTCGGAGGCGCTCACTGCGCCGATGAAAATCAGCGGACAGCCGATGGTCAATCTCGTGGCTGCAACAAGCGGCACGGATGCGGATTGGGTGGTGAAGTTGATCGACGTGTATCCCGATGAAGTCGCGGAGCAACCGGAGATGGGAGGGTATCAATTGGCCGTGGCGCAAGATATTTTTCGGGGACGCTATCGCGAGAGTTTGGAAACGCCGAAGGCGCTCGTGCCCGACAAGCCGCTGCTCTATCGTTTTGCGTTGCCCACGGCGAATCACGTTTTTAAGAAAGGCCATCGCGTGATGGTGCAAGTGCAATCGAGTTGGTTTCCGCTGTATGATCGCAATCCGCAGAAGTTCGTGCCGAATATCTTTTGGGCGAAGCCGGAGGATTATCAAAAGGCGACGCAGCGCGTTTATCACGCGGCGGACAATGCGAGCTTCATTGATCTGCCGCTGGTCACGACGCCGTGAGTCGCGCATGATGCCGCGGCGTGTTAATAAAAACAAAAAGCTTTTTTCTGTTTGATAAAAAGACTCACCGCCTTTGATTCATGCACGACGATCAGCTCACTTCCACGCGCGATATGCTCTTACAGCTTTCGCATGAACTAGGCAAGCCCGAACATCGCTTGGCGATTTTGGGCGAGGGCAATACTTCGGCGCGAGTTGATGCAGAAACTTTTCTCGTAAAGGCGAGCGGCAGTGAGTTGCGCAGCCTGCGATCCGAGCAACTCGTGCAAGTGCGTTTTGACCGTATTCTTGCTTTGCTCGAACAAAACCTCAATGATGCGGCGACGAATGAAGCTTTGCTCGCGGCGCGCGTTGAGGCGGCGGCAGCGAAGCCTTCGGTGGAAACGAGTTTTCATGCGTGGCTCTTACAACAAGAGGGCGTCAATTTTGTTGGGCACACGCATGCTATCGAAGTAAATAAAATTCTTTGTTCGGATAAAGCGGAGTTGTTTGCATCGCGGCGTTTGTTCCCCGATGAAATTGTATGCTGCGGCCCGCGTTCGTTGTTGATCGAGTATGTCGATCCCGGCACGTTGCTCGCGATTGCGATTCGCGACGGCTGGCAAAGATTCTTTCAAGAGAACGGCTTCGCGCCGCGACTCATTCTCCTTAGGAATCACGGTATGATCGCCGTGGGCGCAAGCGCAGGCGCGGTGTTAGCGACGACGTTTATGGCGATGAAAGCCGCAGAGATTTTCAACGGCGCATGCGCGAACGGCGAAGTCGTATTCATGCCGGAGCATGAGGTGCAGCGCATTTATAGCCGGCAGGATGAGCATTATCGGCAGAAGATGCTGAAGTTGGTGTAATGCGCGGCTCTCTCTTCACTGTCATTCTGAAAGAACCTGCCCTCGTGCTCGGAAGAGTCTCATCTACAAGAATGCGTTGCAAGTTCTAGGGAAGTTCCTTACAGGATGACAGGCTAAGAGTGAATTCCAAAAGGCAGAATATGAGTCTCGTTTACCTTCAAGACCACTGGGATGCAAGGCTTGCAGCGACGTTTGATGGCGTAGAACTGCTGCGTTATCGCTCCAACTTGCTCGGCGCGGACTTGCGCATCACCAACTTCGGCGGCGGCAACACCTCGTCGAAGCTCGTGCATCAAGATCCGCTCACGGGCAAAGAAGTGGAAGTCATGTGGGTGAAAGGCAGCGGCGGCGATCTCGGCTCGATCAAACGCGAGGGTTTTGCCGCTTTGTATATGGACAAGTTTCTCGCGTTGAAAGAGAAATATCGCGGCGAGGCGCATGAAGATGAGATGCTCGACTATTATCCGCTCTGCCGCTTTGGTTTGAACAATGTCGCGGCTTCGATTGACACGCCGCTGCACGGCTTGATTCCATACAAGCATGTGGATCACACGCATCCCGATTGGGCCATTGCGCTCGCCGCCTCGGCCATCGGGCAACGGCTCTTGCAACAGTTCAACGTGCAATTCGGCTTTCATCTCATTTGGCTGCCGTGGCAAAGGCCGGGCTATCATCTCGGCACGATGCTCGAAGCGGCGCTGCAAAAAAATCCACACGCGGAAGGATTGATTCTCGCCTCGCATGGGTTGATCACGTGGGGCAATGAACAATACGAATGCTATCGCAACTCGCTCGCGATCATCGATGCGCTCGGGCAATTCGTGCTCGGCTATTTGGAGCAGAAAGGGGAGAGGCTCTTCGGCGGCCTGAAGTTTCATTCGCGTGAAGATCGTCACGCAGTCGCGGCAGAAATTTTTCCTTTCATTCGGGGACAAGTGAGCAAAGGGCAATCGTTCATCGGCCATTATTATGATCTGCCTGAAGTGCTGCGCTTCGTGAATAGCCATGACAGTGCGAAGCTCGCGTTTCAAGGCACGAGTTGCCCCGATCATTTCATTCGCACGAAGGTGCGGCCGCTATATGTCGAGTGGAATCCTCAACGCGACGATCTGCAAAGCCTGCGCGCGGCAATTCAGAAGGGTTTGGCGCAGTATGATAAAGACTATGCTTCATATTACGATGCGAACAAAGAAGCCGACTCTCCTGCGATGCGCGGTACAAACCCGACTGTGGTGCTCATTCCCGGCATAGGCATGTTCAGTTTTGGAAAGAGCAAAAAAGAAGCGCGCATCACCGCGGAGTTTTATGTGAATGCCATCCACGTGATGGAAGGCGCGACCGCGATGCACGATGGGCAGATTGACGAAGGCATCGAGTCGAGTCGAGTCGTTGACAACTACGTTGCACTCGCGCCGCGCGAAGCGTTTCGCATCGAATATTGGGCGCTCGAAGAAGCGAAGCTGCGCCGCCAGCCCGCGGAAAAAGAGATGGCGCGCAAAGTCGCGCTCGTTATCGGCGCAGGCAGCGGCATTGGTAGAGAGTTTTGTTTTCGTCTGGTAAAAGAGGGCGCACACGTCGTCGTCGCGGATCGCGAGCAAAAGTTGGTCGATGAAGTTGCCACGAAGATGAAGGCGCAATACGATGCCGAGGCTGTGCATGCACTCGCGCTCGACATCACCGATCGCAAAACCGTGCGCGCCGCGCTCAAAAGTATCGCGCTGCACTTTGGCGGAGTGGATGTGCTCATCAACACCGCGGCGATCGTGATTCCGCCGGACAAAGGCGAGAGCTATCTCGATGAAACCTGGGACAAGACTTTGCGCGTGAACGTGAGCGGCAATTATATCATCACCGAAGAGTTTGCGGAAGTGATCAACGTGCAGCAAACGAGCGGTGCAGTGTTGCTCACCAGTTCTGCGAATGCCGTTGTGCCGAAAATGGGCAGCGAGCCGTATGACGTGAGCAAAGCCGCGGTGAGCCATCTTATTCGCGAACTCGCGATTCGCTTTGCGCCGCATATTCGCGTGAACGGCATCAGCCCCGCAACCGTGGTTGAGGGCAGCGCCATGTTCCCGCGTGAGCGTGTAATTGCCAATCTCAAAAAGTATGCGATAGCGTTTGATGAAAGCGAAG
>JABWAN010000096.1 GCA_013361015.1 Candidatus Zhuqueibacterota bacterium
GGCCCGTTGGATTGCGGCGCGAGAAAGAAAGTGCTCTCCACACCGCCTTGCTCATTGATCATCGCGCCACAGACATAAACCTGCGCAGGACTGCCGAGGTTGGCGCGCGGAATTTTGTATTCCACAAACGTGCCGCTTTGAAAGGCTTGCACACCGCTATTATTGCCACCCACCCAACTGCTGCCGTTCCACGACATCAAATCAGTAAACGTGTTGTCGGCTTTCCACCGCAGGTGATAATCGGCATTAAAAGGCAAGCCGGGATGTTGCGTGTTGTAATTCTGGCCGAGGGCAGTGCCGTTACCGGAGAACGTATTCTGGCGCGGATCAGCATCGAGATAGAGTAGCACCCACTTCGTCGAGCTGCCGGAATTGACGTCCGAAGCATTAACCGCGAAATAGAAATTAGCGGCATCCCACGTGAAATACCACGTGCTGCCGCTGGTGCCGGGCACGTCTTCGTCTGCAGCGAAGTCGTTGGTGCCGTCGATAGTGATAGTGTGATTGCCGCCGGCAGCGAATAGGGAGGAGGGGGCCTGGCCGCCGAAGAAACTTACCCAAAGGATGAAGACAAACGCGCGCGCCGACCGCAGCAAATTGCCTTCAAACCGCCAGCATTGCTTTTGCGATTTCATAATGTGCTCCCAAAAATAATTGTTGGATTGAGAGAAAGTTGTGAGATGAAGTCAAAACGCGTCAACGATTGCCGCGTTCGAAATAGCGCGGCTTTTCGCTGCATGAAGTGGGGCTTGGCTATGAAATAGAAATCCCATTCTCCCGCCTAGCATCTCAAAATTTTTTGTTCGAGTTGAAAGGAATCCGCCAAGAAGAAAAGTGGAGCCGCCGTGGTTTCTATCAAAAATACGGCCTGCAAAAGCGTTGAATTGCTGGCAAGTAAAAAGATTTTTCCGAAATGACAAGATCTTTCTTGCGTCCGACTGTAAAACCTTGTAACGGCCTTGCGCAAACACCGGCAGCACGAACAAGGGAGGAGCGGCGCTCAGGCCGGTATGGCGTCCGCGAACAAAAGTGAGAATGAACGTGCTCCTCCAGTGTCTCTATCCGCAAAAGCGGCGCTAGGCATTGGTACGGAAGTTTCGGCAAATTTTGTAAAGCAGCCTGGCGCGCATGCGCAGTCTTCAAACTCTTGCAACTTTGGAGTGCTTTATGCTCTCAGGCCACAGCTTCGCGCGGTTCTTGTGTTTGGCGGAAGCGCACATATTGCTTCAACTCTGTGCGTTTTGTCCGCCCACGCTCGCAGCCGATACGCCAGTGACCACACCGGACTCGTTACGTTTGGTGCAGGCCGCGGATTCCGCCAAAGCGCTGGCGCATGCGCCGATTCTCTGGTTCGAATCCGGCGAGAAATACTTTCCCACCATTCCCTTTTTCACGGCGTTCAAATGGGATCGCGACGACTCCACGGAGTTTGAGCTCACGCCCGAATTGATTCGACCGGATAGCTCTTGGTTTGATTTGCTGCAAACTTATAGCGCGCGCAATGACTCGCTGCACGCGCGCGGGCTGCGCCCGGAGGTGTGGGTGCTTTGGGATAAGCGCGAGTTGAGCCTCAAAGAATTTCAGCACTATCTCGACAGCGACCGGCAATTTCGTAACCGCAGCCGAGGCTACTTTACGCGCCTGCGCCTCCGCGTCGAGCGCATCGAGGTGTTTCGCTATTGGCTCTACTATCTCAACGACACCGGATTGGAAGGCCATCCACAAGACCTCGAGTTCGTTTATGTTTTCACTCCGGTCTGGCGAAAGGACGCGAAAGTAGAAAAGGAATTCTTGGCGAAGCCGCTGGCCGTTGTCGGTGCGGGCCATACCGAAATGGTTCCGAACAACGTGCTCTTATGCGATACGCCGCTGGATGCCGTCGTGATTTTGACGGAACTGGGCGGGCATTCTTCTGCGCCCGATCGCAACGACGACGGCAACTTCAATCCGGGGTACGACGCCAACTGGCAAGCTGCGAACTTGTGGGGCACGCGCGACACGCAAGCTTCCGCGGGCTTGGGCGCTTTGGGCAATTACGAATCGTGGATGACTTTTCCGCGGAAAATGGCGATGAGGTGTTTTCCTCCCCAAGAAGAACATGAGCAGCGCTGGCATTATCGTTTGGTGCCGGCGGAGGAATTAAAAAAGCTTTATGAAGACATTCGGGAACTACAGAGTCATAATGGATTGCTCACGGCCGCAGACTCCACACATTGGCTGCGCATGGGAGAAAGATTTGAAAAACTGGGCGGACCGAGTAAGCAAAGTTGGCTCCGCATGGAAAGCCAGCGGCGCGAGGGTTTAGTGGAGAGATTGCAAAGCTGGCGAGAAGATCAATGGACATACAAAAAAAGTCCTGAGAACGGCAGCTTGGAGAAGAAGGAGCACAAAAAGCTCGTCGCGGCGAAACATATGCCCTGGCAACACAGCTATTACAAAGGTTCCGTGAGCATGATTTTCAAGAGGCATATTTTCCCGCCCACCGGCGATTGGAGCCATTGGATGCGAGGGGCGTATGTGCGTTACGCGGGCCGGCGCGAAACTTCTGCCGGGCTCGTCCTTCATGTGACCGAGCCGCCGCTAATTCGTGATTTGTTCAAACTGGCCGGCGTGGTTGTACTCGAAGGCGGATTGCGCTGGGTGGCGAACGACACAACCAAAATTGACAGCATGGTTTTTACCGGCACGGACCAAATCACGGGGCGCTTGCTTTATGATGTGACGTACAACACAATGTTTACCGGGTATTTCGGCTGGGGTTTTGAGACGGATCGCAAACGCAGCGCGCACAATCACACGCGAAAGTTTTTCTACGGCGGAGTGAAGGCTGAGTATTATCTCGAGTGGTTGCCGGGAGCTTTTAATTTTGTGCAAATACGTTTCGGTGTGCGCGTGCCGAATAATGGGCATCGCTTGCGCGGCAACCAAGCTTTGTTGGATTTGCAGATCGGATTGCATCGCTGAGAGCGAGCTCAAAGGCAAAGTCTTCGACTCAGTTGAAGTGCTGCCGGCATGAACAAAAAAAGAAACGCCGTTGCTTCATCAATGCAGAAGCAACGGCGTTTGTGTTTGGGGGTCAACAACCTCATCTTTGCCGCAGTTCAATCCCTCCGCCGCTCGTGCGCAATGTGAGCAACGGCCCGCCGCCATTGATCTTGCCCGCGAGCTTGCCTTCGCCGATCGCGCCTTGCACGGTAATCGGCATGTCGCAATGCACATCGCCGCCGGAACAGCGTGCGTCGAGATCGGCTTTGAAATCTTTTGAGACGTAGACTAAAATCCCGCCGCCGGAAGTGGAAAGCTCGCACGGCGCGGAAATCGGCGCCAGCAACTCTGCTTCAATGGAGCCGCCGGAAGTGCTCGCATCCACGTTGCCACGCAGGTTGCTCAAAGAAAGGCCGCCGCCGGAAGTGTGCGCGCGCAAATTACCGCTCGCGCCGTTGACACTGATGGAGCCGCCGGAAGTTTCCACGTCGACTTCCCCATCCACGTCGCCCACGTCTATGCCGCCGCCGCTCGTATGCGCGAGCAGATCGCCTTTACAGCGCCGGAGCTCAATACCTCCACCGCTGGTTTTTGCATTCACCGGGCCTTCGATGCGACCCAGCGTCAGCGAGCCGCCGCTGGTTTTCACGCGCGCCTCGCCGATCAAATCATCCACGCCGATGCTGCCGCCGGAAGTATTGAGATCAAGATTGTAACGCTGCGGCACCGTGATGCGGAATTCCACTTGCAAACCATCGTTGCTGCGCCGCCAACTGCTCATACCGCGCATCTCCGCGATAATCGAGACTCCGCGCGCAGTTTGGCTGTAACTGATCTCGTAATCTTCAAACAATTCTTTGGCACTGCGACGATGCCGGCCTTCCACCCATTTGGTCACTTCGATCTTCATTTCGTCTTTCGGCCATGACTGCACTTCCACTGCGCCAAAATCCGCGCGCAGATCCAGCCAGCCGCCGGGTTTCACATCAAAAAACTTTTCGGAGCGCTCCTCTTGCGCAAAACCCGCCAGCGGCAGGAGCAGCACGAAGCTGAGCCACAAACATTGCGAAGCTTTGCGCCAAAATCTTGTGCGAAACATACTCTCTTCCTCCTTAAAATTTTCCGTAAATAGCTTTGACAGTGGCCTCTGTTACGATGACAACCGGCCGAAGGTTGCCTTGCCATTGATGAGACAACGCACAGCCCAAATGGTTTGCGTACATGCTGCAAAAATGCCCAATCAGCCTGCAAAAACACTGGAATAGGCCATTTTTCCGCTTGCAATTATGTACGTGTTTCGGTATTATTGCGCTCGCTTTTGTCGGCTATAACGCGCAATTACACAAAAAAATGGCTGAAAATCTCTATGCCTGAACCGGAACGTCTCATTGACGCTGTAAACGGTCATGCGCTCGACTATCGCACCGTGAAAAAAACGCCGGCGCTTAATATTGTGGCAGTGAAACCCGGCGCCTCTGCGCTGCAAGTGCAGAGGGTTTTAGCGGCAATACTCCCGCTAGCAGCCGCCGCGATCTATTTTGTTTATGGACAGCCCTTGTGGGCGCTGCTCGGTTTGGGGGCGTTCACTTTGCTCGGGATTTTTTTACCGAGTTGGCGACCTGTGCTGGGATTCAGCCGCGTCGTTTTGCTGTTTGGCTTGTTCACGTTTTTGATCAACAATTTCGGGATCGCGTATCCCTACACGAACATTTTCGTGCTCACCGGTTTGCTCGGCGTGTTTGCATTGACGGGGATGGAGTGGAAGGGGCTCTTTTTCAATGCCGGGAAAACGGCGCAATATGCCCGCGCCGCTTTGTTGCTTGCGGTCGGAATCGCAGCACTGATTGCGGCCGTGTTCTTTGCGAAACCGGATTTGCTCGGTGCAAACCCTACTCCCAAGGCATGGCCGGCAGACGTCGTCATCGTCATGGCCTTGGGCTATGCGATCTTCAGCGCGTTGATGGAAGAAACCATCTTTCGCAGCCTCATGATCGCGTTTGCGCGCCAGCACATGAGCATGAACGTTGCGGTTGTGGCGCAAGCTGTGGTCTTCGGCGCGATGCACTATCGCGTGGGTTTTCCCACCAAAGCCGCGGGCGCGGCGCTGGCCTTCGTGTGGGGCTTGGGTGCGGGTTGGCTTGTGCGTAAGTCCGATTCGGTTTATCCCGCATACGTGATGCACTTTGTTTTAGTTTTGATTTTGTTCCTTGTCATGGCGTTTGTGCCCTCACAATAGCATCTCATGCCGGAAGCACCTTTTTCAGCGCTGGCGTAATACCCAGTGCTGAAAAATTCCCTTCGTGATGACAAAGAAGACGATTTCACGAAAGCCTGCGAGTCTGTCAAGGACCGCGAGTAGAAGATGAGCATCATCAAACCGCCCGCGCCCGTCGCGCTCTTCGTCGCCGCACTGTACGCGCCGACATTCTCCGACGCGGCCGCGAAAGAGTTAATCGCAGAGCATTTCGGCCACGCGCTCTTGCCCGGCCCGGTTTTCAATTTCACTTTCAGTGATTACTATGCGGAGGAAATGGGACCGAGCTTGCGCAAAGCTTTTTTTGTTTTAGATCGATTGATCGACCCGGCCGAGTTGCCCGCATGGAAACTGCGTGCAATGGCGGTCGAAGAGCAACACGCACGCGACGGCAAGCGCACGGTCAATCTCGATCCCGGCTATCTCGAAGCGCCCAAGTTTGTGCTCGCCACCGCGAAAAATTTTGCGCACCGCATCTATCTTGGTCGCGGCGTGTATGCCGACGTGCAGCTTTACGTGCGTGACGGCAAATTTCAAACGAACTCATGGACCTATCCGGATTATAAACTGCCCGAGCATCTGCGCTTCTTCGAGCACGCGCGGGCAAAGTATTTTGAGAAGATAAAGAAGGAGTAGTAGAGTGTTGGATTGGTGGAGTAATGTAAAAGCAAGGCTCTATGACTTCAGTGCTCCATGATTCCAAAGTGCGAGGGCGGGGCAATGTATGAGATAGAATTCACAGAGACGGCTTTAAAAGATTTGGTTGTGTTCAGAAAGTTTGAACAACAGTCAATCATTGATGGGATTGAGTCGCAGCTAATGTATGTGCCAAATGTTGCAACGCGCCATCGGAAAAAATTGAGACCGAACAAAGTGGCGAATTGGGAGTTTCGCCTCGGCAAGTTTCGCGTGTTCTACAACGTTGACGTCGAACAGCGCAAGGTGAGCATCGAAGCCGTGGGGTTCAAAGCGGGCAACATGTTATTCATTCGCGGAAAACAGAGGTCTTTATGAAAACTATAAACGTCTCCTCGCGCGCCAAATCACTCAATGAGCTTTTAAAGAAAGCGCGTCGCTCCGGCATGATCTTGCAGTCTTCAGATGGCCGGCGTTTCATATTGGCCTCCCTCGAAAGTTGGGAGGGGTTCAAGGTCGGCCACGGCGATAATTTTTCGCAAGAAGTCAAGCGCACGGGACAAAACAAAGAGCTGTTTGAATTTTTAGACAAGCGTCGTCGCAGTTCAAAGAGAATCCCTTTGGCAAAAGTCAAAGAGCAACTCGGCCTTAATTGAAGCGCGCACGTGGACTATCGCACTGCCGGCGTGAATATCGAAGCGGGAGATCGCGCCAAAAAAAATATTGCTGCGCTCGCGCGTTCAACGCACGGGCCGAATGTATTGAAGGGCATCGGCCTCTTCGGCGGCTTCTATGAATTTCCCGCAAACCAATACCGCGAGCCGGTGCTCGTGGCGAGCACGGATGGCATCGGCACGAAGATCAAACTCGCGAGCCAGCTTGGCGAATATCGCGGCTTGGGTGTGGATATTGTCAATCACTGTGTGAATGATATCATGGTCGGCGGCGCCGATCCTTTGTTCTTTCTCGATTATCTCGCGTTCGGCAAGCTTGAGCAAAACATTGTCGCCGAACTCATCACCGGCATGACTGAAGCCTGCCGCACTGCGAACTGCGCGCTCATCGGCGGCGAAACCGCGGAGATGCCTGATCTCTATTCCGGCAATGACTTCGATCTCGCGGGCACGATTGTCGGCGCGGTGGAGAAGAGCAAAATCATCGACGGCAGCGCGATTTCCGCGGGCGACGTGCTACTCGGTCTCGCTTCGAACGGCTTGCACACCAACGGCTATTCGCTCGCGCGCAAAATCATCGCGAGCCACGCCGATTGCGCGCCGCAAAAGTATCACGCGGAACTGGGTGAGACCATTGTCGCGGCGCTGTTGCGCCCGCATCGCAGTTATTATGAAGTCATTCGCGCTCTGCGCGACCTGCCCGACGTGACCGGCTTCGCGCACATCACCGGCGGTGGCATTGTGGGCAACACGAAGCGCTTGCTCCGCGAAGGCCTCTCGCTCGCCGTGAATTGGCAAGCCTGGGAATGGCCCCCGCTCTTCAAACTCTTGCAGCATTATGGCAAGGTTGCGGAAGAAGAGATGCGCAACGTGTTCAATCTCGGCATTGGCTTGGTGGTGCTTGCGAAACCGGAGTCCCTTGAGAGTGTGCAAATGGCGCTGCGTGAGTTGAATGAAAAGCATTGGCACGTTGGCGATGTCGTTCGCGCTTGATCATTGACGCTATTACTTTGAACGAAATTAGTTGAGACGTTCTCTTCTCGCGCTGTCATTCAGAAGGAACCTTTTTACTCGCTGGAAATACTACGCAGTGCTGAAAAAGATTCCTCCTGAATGACAGGATTAAGGTTTTTGTTCGTCATGCAAAGAGTCATTGACAAAAAGCCCGATCCCAAACTGCTCGACGACTTGGTGCGTCGCATCGTCGAGGTTGCGCATCCGCAGCGCATCATTCTGTTCGGCTCCGCAGCCCGTGAAGAAATGGGGCCGAATAGCGATCTCGACGTGTTGGTCGTCGTGCCCGATGGCGTTCCTAAAAGAAAGACCACGCAAGAAATCTATTTGAACATGTGGGGATTCGGCTTTGCTAAAGACATTATTGTCGCGACGGTGAGCGACATTGTGAACTACGGCTCGAATCCGTATCTGATTTACAAGCAGGCGTTGGAAGAAGGGAGGGTGCTCTACCATGCCACCTAAAAGCGATAGCTCAATTCCCGGCTCGCCGGAAGAATGGTTGATGCGAGCAAAAAGTAATTTGCTGTTGGCGCGTGCCGAAAAACCGGAAGGTGTTTTCTGGGAAGACATGTGTTACAATGCGCAGCAAGCAGCAGAAAAAGCGATAAAAGCTGTCTTGCAATACCATCACATTGTCTTTCGATACATTCACGATCTAAGCGAATTGCTGGAGAACTTTGAAAAGAACGGCTTTGATTTTCCAGACGACTTGAAGCAGGCCTCCGTTCTCACTCAATACGCGATTGAAACACGTTACCCCGGACATTTTGATGATTTAACCGAGGAGGTATATCGACAGGCGCTTGCGATCGCCGAGCGCACAGTTGCCTGGGCTGAAAGCGTGATTGCACCGCATGCTCAAGATCAACAATCCGGAGGATGAACGTGTCTCAAGTCGGCGTCATCGGTGCGGGCAGTTGGGGCACGGCATTGGCCAAATTGCTGTGCGAGAACGGCCATGAAGTAACGCTCTGGTGCCGCCGTGTCGAACTTGCAGAACAACTCGCTGCGCGCCGTTGCAATGATGAATACTTGCCCGGCATTCAACTTCCGGCAAGCATGTCGTTCACGAGCGAGGTGAATGAAGCTGCGGCTCGCGCCGAATTTGTTTTGATCGCTGCGCCTTCGCATAGCTTGCGAACGGTTTTGGCCGCGCTGCACGCGCTTGAGAAGAATTGCATCCTCATCAGTTCTGTGAAAGGCATCGAACCCGGCACTGATCTGCGCATGAGCGAGGTCATCGCAGATACGTTGAAATCCGAGCATCCCATCGTCGCGCTCTCAGGCCCGAGTTTGGCAATGGAAGTCGCGCAGCAAACGCCGACCGCAGTGGTTGCCGCTTGCCAAGAGGTGAGTGCTGCGCAGCGCGTGCAAGCTCTCTTCATGAACGGCTACTTCCGCGTTTATACGCATCGCGACATCGCGGGCGTCGAGCTGGGCGGTGCGCTAAAGAACATCATCGCGCTCGCTGCGGGCATGAGCGACGGCGCGGGCTTCGGCGACAACACCATAGCCGCGTTGATCAATCGCGGCCTCGTGGAGATGACGCGGCTCGGTGTGCGCCTCGGCGCGGAGGTGATCACCTTTGCGGGGCTTTCGGGCATGGGCGATTTGGTGCTCACGTGCATGAGCAAGAAGAGCCGCAATCGCACCGTCGGCGAGCAAATCGGTCGCGGCAAAAAATTGGAAGAGGTGCTCGCGGGCATGCACATGGTCGCCGAAGGCGTGCGCACCACGCAAGCAGTTTTTGCAATGACGCAAAAACTCGGTCTCGACATGCCGATCACGAGCGAAGTCTATCGCATGTTGTTCGAGCATAAAAATCCCAAACAGGCGGTGAATGATTTGATGGCGCGGGAAGCGAAGATGGAGAAGTTTGGCTAGCAGTTGAAAATTCAAAACAAAAAGCTCACGCAAAGGCGCAGAGACGCAAAGGTTTCGCAAAGAAAAAGCAAAGAACTTCCGCCGAGCGCACCGAAGCCACCGAGATTCACCGGAAGATTTTTTCGGCGACACTCGGGGACTTCGGCGAATTTCGGCGGAGAGCTTTTCGTGTTTGATTGTTGCTCGCTCACGGTAGGAGAAAGCGAAATGGGAGGTATCCAGTTTGTATCAAATGATAAAAGCCGCAAGTTGGCGGTTCTCATCGATCTGGAAAAACACAGAGACGCTTGGGAAGGTCTCTACGATGGCTTGATCGCCAAACAACGGGCGAACGAGCCGCGAGAAAGTTTAAGCTCAGTCAAGAAACGGCTTCGTCGTTTGGGGAAACTCAATGGTTGAGTATGCGATTACTTTCGCGCGATTGAAGAGTATTTGGAAGCGGAAGAAAAGACATGCCGGAGATTTCAAGGTTTTTGAGAATCGTAATCACGATGTACGCCGAAGCCGGCGAGCGCCATAATTTTCCACACATTCACGCTCGCTATGGTGAGCATCGCGCGACCCTCTCTATTGCAAGCGGCGAGTTGTTAGCCGGTTCTTTGCCAAAGTCGCAATTGCGTTTGGTGCAAGCATGAATTGAGCTTCGACGTGAACAATTAGAAAATGATTGGCAATTGCTGATCACCGGCCATGCACCGATTAAAATATCTCCCTTATCATAGGTGAAGCATGTTTCATGAAATCTATACCGTCTCAGACTTCGAAGTCGTTGCGCCATACACGCTTCGTATCCGATTTAACGACGATAGCGTCAAACGCATCGATTTTTGGCCGATGTTGCGCGGTGAATTATATGGCCCGCTGCGCGATCTCGATTTCTTCAATCAAGTTCGCCTTGACGCCGATGCGGGTACGCTGGTATGGCCGAACGAAGCAGACTTCGATCCCGCGACGCTCCACGACTGGGATAGCGTTGGCGAGGCGATGATTGCGATGGCAAACTCATGGCCTGAACCACATCGCCACAACGACGCATCGACGACTCAAACCGACTTGCATGAACAAAACGCTATTTATTGATATTTTTCAGGAGACACAATGATTCCGCAGTTGATCAATCGTGATAGGATTTACATCGAAACCATCGGCCAGCACGTGGGCAAAGAAGCGAAGCTGTACGGCTGGCTTTATAACGCGCGGCACAGCGGCAAGCTTTGGTTTCTGCTCATGCGCGACGGCACGCGCACCGTGCTCTCGATGCAGAAC
>JABWAN010001129.1 GCA_013361015.1 Candidatus Zhuqueibacterota bacterium
TTCATGCTTTTCCGCGTCCCTCATACTCGTAATTCTTTCTTCCATCCAGTAAACGGCCCGCTCCGCCATCATTAAAACCAACTCGTATTCAAATCTGGCTCTTTCCAAATTACTATGCGCTCTTCTGAGCCATTCGTCAACGAGCACTCGGTCGTTCATAAATCACCTGCCCATGCCGGGCGATTTCTTTATAGATGAGAAAGCGGTCGTCTTGCAATTGCGCAAACCGCTCCGGGGTTTCGACAATCACATCGACCGGCGCGTCAATGTCATAAAGCAGGCGATAAATCTGTTTTGCCAGCGCACGCCTGTGCGCTACGCCGGACTTGAGCACACAAATATCATAGTCACTGCTCTCCTCGTGCTTACCTTTCGCGCGCGAGCCGAAGAGAATGACGCGATCCGGCTCGACTTCGCGGACGAGAATGTCAACAGTGTTGGTCAAGCAGTATTCATGAAAAAAAAACCTTTTGGGAAAGAAAGCTTTCTCACTTTTTATTTCACCTTCGCCCCGCTCGCTATCTCCCGTTCCGGTGATACGACCGACAGCGTGCCATCATCCGTCGAGGCGGCGAGAATCATGCCCTGCGATTCGATGCCGCGAATCTTCGCCGGTTCGAGATTCGCCACGATCACGACTTTTTTGCCGATAATTTGTTCGGGCGCATAGTGCTGCGCAATGCCGGCCACGAGTTGGCGTTCTTCACTGCCCACTCGAATCTTGAGTTTGAGCAGCTTGTCCGCTTTCGGAACTTTCTCCGCTTCCAAAACTTCGGCGACGCGCAAATCGATTTGTTTGAAGGTGTCGATGGAGATCAACGGCGTTGCGGGCGCAACGGGCGTCGCCTCGGCTGACGCCGGTGCAACGGCTGCTTCAGTTGGTGCTGAAGTATTTGCATTCATCTTTTTCAAAGCCTCCTCAAGACGGGCAATTTCCGGAGCGATGGCCTCGTCCTCAATTTTTGTGAATAGAATTTCCGGCGTGCCGAGCAGATGATTTTCCGCAAACGGTGCAACTGGCGCCGTGAGCCAGTTTTGCTTTTCCACGTCACCCGGCAGGTTGAGCATTTTCCACAAGCGCGCCGCGGAAAACGGCAACGTGGGCGACATCAGCACGGCGAGCGCTTTGCACACGCGCAAGCAAATGTGCATCGTGGTCGCGCAACGATTGCGATCATGCTTGAGCGTGCGCCACGGCTCTTCATCGTTGAAATACTTGTTGGCCTCGCGGCCCAAATCCATCAACTCTTTGGTGGCGCGGCGGAACTCGTAGTTTTCATATGCAGCAGCCAGTTTCTCCGGCCAGGCATGCACAGCGTCGAGCATGCGGCGATCGGCCTCATTCAAAGCGTTTGCAGCCGGCACGCGGTTTCCGAAATTCTTCTGCACAAAAGTCAGCGTGCGATTCACGAAATTGCCGAGAATATCCGCCAGCTCGCTGTTGTTGCGCATCTGGAATTCTTTCCAGGAGAAATCCGCATCCTTGGTCTCCGGCATGTTCACCGCAATCGCGTAACGCAAGGGATCCGCGGGAAAGCGGTCGAGATACTCGTGCAACCATACGGCAAAATTGCGGCTGGTGGAAAGCTTGCGGCCTTCGAGGTTGAGAAACTCATTTGCCGGAACATCGGTGGGCAGAATGTAGCCCTCCTGTCCCATCAACATCGCGGGCCACACGATGGCATGAAACACAATGTTGTCTTTGCCAATAAAATGCACCAGCTTGGTGTCGGGATTGCGCCAATACTCTTTCCATTTATCGGGCTGGCCGAGGCGCTTGGCCCAAACTTGCGTTGCGGTAATGTAGCCAATCGGCGCATCGAACCAGACGTAAAGCACTTTGCCGTCATAGCCCGGCAGC
>JABWAN010001130.1 GCA_013361015.1 Candidatus Zhuqueibacterota bacterium
ATCCGTTGCAAGCAGCGCGCGCGCTCTTCGACAGGATCGACGCACTGCTCCCACGCAAATATTTCGACGCGATAATGGTAACGTTTTTTCTCGCCGTTGATTTTGACTTCGACTTCGATTTGCTGATCGGCTTCGATGGCAGGCAATTGAATGGAGATTGAAGGCATAATTTTCTCCGTGTTCTGTTCTATGATTTTGCATTCATAGCAAAGGAGGGAAGAAGCGAAAACACAAAAAATTGTCATCCTGGAAGGACCTTCTCTAGTGCCTGAGGCACATCATATTTTCGCGAGGTGTACCAAGGCCTAGGAAAGGTTCTTCCCGAATGGCATTCAGAGAAGAGCGGCCGTATCAAAACCGCACTAGATCCGCGCGTGCTCCATCAGATTTTCCGTGACCACGTGGCCGTCGAAGAGATGCACGATTCGATGGCTGTGCTCGGCATACGAAGGCGAGTGGGTGACCATCACGATCGTGGTGCCGGCTTCATTCAAATCCGTGAGCATCTTCATCACTTCGTCGCCGTGCGCGGAATCGAGATTGCCGGTCGGTTCGTCCGCGAGAATGAGCTTGGGGCTGCCGATAACCGCGCGCGCGACCGCGACACGCTGTTGCTGGCCGCCGGAAAGCTGCTGCGGAAAATGATTGCGGCGGTGCATAATCTGCATTTTTTCCAAAGCCTCGTTCACGCGTTTTTTGCGGTCCGAAGCGGAGACCCCGAGATAAAGCAACGGCAGCTCGACGTTTTCAAATACGGTCAGCTCGTCGATCAAATTGAAGCTTTGAAACACGAAGCCGATGTTGCTCTTGCGTAGATTGGCGCGCTGCCGCTCGGTATACTTGGAGACTTCGTGGCCGACAAAAAAGTATTCACCGTCGGAGGGATTGTCAAGCAAGCCCAAGAGATTCAGCAACGTCGACTTGCCGCAACCCGAAGGCCCCATGATCGCGACGAATTCGCCGGGGTTGATTTCGAGATTGACGTTGTTCAACGCCGTGGTTTCCACTTCCTCCGTGGTATACATCTTTCTCAAATTGTTGGTACGAATAACGGCTTGGCTCATGACCTGCTCCCTTGGGAAGTTGATGCGGCGAAGAAAGTGGAGCGCAGAGCACCAGCCCTGCGCTCATCACCTTTCACCCTTCATTGACAACGTTTACTTTTTCAAAATCAGTTTATCGATATCACCAAAGCTGTCGTAACTGGAAGTAATCACTTTCTCACCCGGGTCCAAGCCTTCCAATACTTCGAAGACTTGCGGATTCTGGCGGCCCAAACGAATCGCACGCTTGGTGGCAAAATCGCCGGAGCCTGCCAAAACATAAACCCATTGTCCGCCGGTTTTTTGATAGAACCCGCCGCGCGCCAGCAGCGTGGCTTCGGAAAGGTCGCCCAGCTCGAAACGAATGTGCAGCGTCTGTCCGCGGCGGATGCCTTCCGGCTCTTTGCCCTCAAATTCGAGATCGACGTCGAAGCGGCCGTCGCGAATTTCCGGGAAAACTTTTTTGGAGATGAGCTTGTAGGTTTTGCCGGCAAAATCGAACTCGCCGGTTTGGCCGATATTGATGCGCGAGAGATAATGTTCATCAATGCCCGCGCGCACTTTGAAGCCGTCCAAAATATCCACCTGCCCCACGCGCTCGCCCGGATTTTTGGATTCACCGATCTCCGCGTTCAGCGAGGTAAGTTGACCAGTGGCCGGCGCTTTGATGTACAAGCTCTCCAACTTCTGTTTGACTACGCCGAGATTCGCTTGCATGCGCGCTAACGAGGATTCCAAGTTCTCAATCTGCGCCTGCCGGAAGAGGGAATCCTGTTTGAAGCTTTGAATCGCAAGCTCTTTACGTTTGAGGTAATAC
>JABWAN010001131.1 GCA_013361015.1 Candidatus Zhuqueibacterota bacterium
CGGAAACCCAGGCGGTGCTGCTATCCCTGGCAAAGACATCAACGAGCAATAAATTTGGCGCAGTAGTGATTGTTGTGAGCCGCCAGGTTTTGCCGCCATCGACAGTTCTAATGACATTTCGCGATGGCGCTGTGTCAATAAACCCGATTCCCCAAGCGATATTCTCATTGACGGCAAGAAAGGAATGCGCGGTTATACCAGACGGCAAAGGCGAGGCTTGCTGCGTCCACTGCGCCATAAGATTGACGCTCCACAAAATTATGGCGAGCATGCCCGTGATGAACCATCGCAACGTGATCATGAAACCCTCCTTGTTTGAGGTGAGAAGGTGGATGAGATAAACTTTCGTGGCCGCGCATTGCAGCCGCGTCCGTTGCGTGGTCAACAATAATGCCACTTGCGCGGGCAGTACGCGCTCGCAGCGGCAGGTTGAAATCATGAAAGTTTGGAGAATCAGTCAGCGACTGCACGAGCGGCAAAAGGAGAAGGCGCATCCAAGAAATTGGAAGTGAGAAGACGGGCTTGGCTTTACAGCGTTTTATGTTTCAGAAAAATTGGATGAAGCAATCGGGCTTTTCCAAAAATTTGGAGACAGAAGACGGGGTTCGGCAATTGCTGAAGTGCGGCACGGAGCGAAGCGCTCTCGGCAAACTTTCCCGTTGCCAGGCAGAAAGCTTGTCGCTATATTCTCACAGACGAAGAACTGCTCGAATTTAGTTCTAAATATGGAGAAACAAGATAAACACAACGATCAGCAAACAATTTATCATGGATAATCAAGGCCGTCAACTCGGCGTTATCCTGCCGATTGACGATTACTCGCGAGTCGAGCCGTTCCTGCAGCAATACGAGCGAGGCTCTCGCGAGGCTTCTTCTGAAACCGAAGAAGAGAAGCTTCGCCTCGTTGAGCAAGCTGCGAACGATCCGCTCTTTCTTGCCGATTTGCGCGAGGCCATGAATGACTTCAAGCACGTTGACGCCGAATGGGGGAAGTCACATTGTGGAGGTGGGCAATGATCAGTGAAGCTGATAGAAACGTCATCGCAACCTGCGCCCGCAAGTATGACGTATCCGCGCTGTATCTTTTCGGCTCATCGTTGCGCGACCCGACGCACGCACGAGACATTGACTTGGCCGTCAAGGGCATCAATCCCACATTGTTTTTCAAGTTCTATGGCGAGCTGATGCGGCGTCTTTCCAAGCCGGTGGATTTGGTCGATCTCTCGCAAAAAACTTTGTTCAATGCGTTGGTGGAAGAAAGGGGAGTCAAAATTTATGGATGATCTTGTGCGGGAAATTGCGGCGGAAAGAGAACGTGTGGAAGCTACTTTGAGCGCTTTGGAAAAGACGCTCCGCCGTAAGAGAAGAACGTTTGTAGAGTTGGCTGCGATTGCGACTTGTCTACACAATTCCTACAGCGGCATGGAAAATCTTCTGAAGCGTGTTTTGAAATCTTTTCAAATTCCTTTGCCGGATTCCTCGACTTCTCACAAGGATTTGTTGGGCTTGGCGGTCGAACACAAAATCATGAGCCAAGAACTCTCCGATGCGCTTGACGAGTATCGCGCTTTCCGGCATTTCTTTGTTCATGGCTATGGCATTGCTTTGCAAGAGGCACCTTTGAAACCATTGGCGCAAAATCTGCCGGAACTTTGGCAGCGCTTCATTGCGGAGCTTGAAGATTTTCTCGTCACACGAAGAGATCAAATGCCTTCTTGATGTTCTCGCCTCACTCCCCACCCAGCAATCATTCTCCCAACCCAATCTTCCGGCACAACTCCACATAGCGCGGGTCCGAGCGGATCGGGTCGAAAACCGGCTCGGTCTTCAACCACACCATATAAGCAGAGCGCTCTTCAT
>JABWAN010000097.1 GCA_013361015.1 Candidatus Zhuqueibacterota bacterium
CGCTTGCGTTCGAGCTTGCGCCAAGCTTCCACCCACTCGCGCCGCGTGGAAATGTCGCGCATGATTACTTGCGCTTTTTCACGATCGTTCCAAAAGCTGGACGCTGCGGTCTTGCCCTCTAATTCGGCAATTTCTTTTTCTTTTTTGGGGACTTCAAAGACTGTCCCGCACAGCCACAACACGGCGGGACAGTTCCTCGAGCTGATTGTGCAAATCGTCACGCATGAAAATCGCTTCCTTTCATTTCAAAGTGCGCGGAATATAGCAGAAAAAGCCTCTAGATGCAAGCAGGCTTTTGTAAAGCCGCGACGCACTTTCAAAGTGCGTCGCGGCTCTTTACGCGTTTATAAAAATCCCATTGACAATGCAAGCGTTTTGGTATATTTTTTCCCGCGCATGAATAAACTCGAGTTTCACTTATCTTACCTTTGCATCTGCGGCAAGCCAACCCAGGAAAGGAGCCGCCGTAATGAAATTAACCAAGCAGCAACGCCAACTATTGATTCGTGAAATCATCACCAGCAAAAGGGTCGCGAGCCAGGAAGAGCTGAGTCGCATCCTGCGCCAATCGAATATCGACGTCACTCAAGCCACGCTCTCGCGCGATTTGCGGGAGATGCGCATTCTGCGCTCCCCGGAAGATGACGGTTTCCGTTACGTGCTGCCGGAAGTGGCGGAGGGCCGCAAGATTCGTCGAGTCGTGCACGAGGAGATTGTGCAGATTCTGGCGAATGAAAGTATTGTGGTGGTTAAGACGCTACCGGGCCGCGCCTCCGGCGTGGGCGTTTTTATTGATCATTTGAAAAATCCCAACATTCTCGGCACCGTCGCCGGCAACGATACCGTGCTCGTGGTGCCCGCGAATGTCAAAAAGATTAAAGAAGTCATGGGTGAACTGCGCATGTTGGGAGAGGCGCCGAAGGAACAGCCGATGGAATCGGTCTGAACTCTTATCGCACCGTCAGCGCATGTTTGTTTTTTTGATCGTACCGAATTCACCGTTTCGCATGCAACCTCTGAGCGTACGAATGAATTGCATTTCGCCGTTCTTGCTTGCCATCGTCGTCGCATTCCAGCCCCCAATTCCCATTCGCATCACATTAACCCAACGAACATCATATGAAAGGCAAGTATGGCCTACGACGCGATCATCATCGGCGCCGGGCACAACGGTTTAGTCACGGCTGCAACGCTCGCACAAGCCGGAAAGCATGTGCTGGTATTGGAACGTAGAAACACGCTCGGCGGCGCGGCCGCGACCGAAGAAATTTTCCCGGGCTTCAAATTCAACACGGGCGCACACGATGCCGGACTCTTTCGCTCGGAAATCATCGCCGCACTGCAATTGGAAGAGCACGGTTTGCAAATGATGAAGAGCCATGTTGCCGCGTTTGCGCCGCAACTCGACGGCTCTGCGTTTACGCTGTGGCGTGATGAACAAAAGACACGCGCGGAAATTGCACGCTTCTCAAAAGCCGATGCGGAAAAATTTCCGCCTTTCATGCAGCTTCTCCACAAACTCGCGCATGCGTTGCAAAGCCTCATGCTGCTCACGCCGCCAAGCCTCGCACAGCATAGTCTCGAAGAACTTTTTTCATGGGCCCTAGCCGGGCTCAAAATCAAAAATCTCGGCAAGCATGAGATGATGGAGTTTTTGCGCGTGCTGCCCATGACCGCCGCGGAGTTTCTCAATGAGTGGTTTGAAAACAATGCGCTAAAAGGCGTGCTCGGTGCAACGAGTGTGGCGGGCAGCATGCAAGGCCCGCAAGCTTCGGGCACGGCGTTCATGCTGTTGTATCACTATCTCGGCGCAGCCAATGGCGGATTCAAAGCGAGCCGTTTCGTGCGCGGCGGAATGGGCCAACTCGCGACGGCGCTGGCGAACGCGGCGCAGGCCCATGGCGCAGTAATTCGCACCGCGGCCGAGGTTGCACAGATCATTCATAAAGACGAAAAGGCTTGCGGCGTTTTATTAAAAACCGGCGAGGAAATCTCCGGCCGCGCGATTATCTCGAATGCCGATGCGCGCCGCACTTTTTTTGATTTGCTCAGCGCGCCCAACCTCGGCCCCACCTTTGTGCGGCGTGTGCGCAACCTTCGCTATCGCGGCACAACTGCGAAAGTGAATCTCGCACTCAGCGGCTTGCCGCGTTTCAACGGCGCGGAGAGCGACGCGCATCTCAGCGGGCACATCATCATCTGTCCGAGTTTGGAATATTTGGAACGCGCCTACGATGACGCAAAGTATGGCGGCTACTCGCAACAGCCGTATCTCGATATCGTCATTCCTTCCGTGCTCGATTCTTCTCTCGCGCCGAGCGGGCAGCACGTCATGTCCATCACCATGCAATATGCGCCGTACAAGTTGCGCGAAGGCAATTGGGACGAACACCGCGAAAGACTCGGCGATCACATTCTCAACTCGCTCGCGCACTACGCACCGAATCTAAAAGAACTCATGCTCCACCGCCAAGTGCTCACGCCGCTCGATTGGGAGCGCGAATACGGCCTCACCGAAGGCGGCGAATTTCATGGGCAAATGGGGCTTGATCAACTGCTGTTCATGCGTCCCATTGCTGGCTTCGGCCAGTATCGTACGCCGATCGAAAATCTCTACCTCTGCGGCGCGGACACGCACCCTGGCGGCGGCGTCACGGGCGCCCCGGGTTACAACGCCGCACGCGAAGTATTGAAAGATCTGCGACGCTGAAGCGAAACGGCAAATTTGAAAACGCTCGTTGCCGAGTTTGCGCGGGCGCATAAACCACATCGGCTCTGTCTCACTTCAAACCAAAGGGGTTCGCAATGAATGAGATGTCCGTCAGTCCCACCAATCCCGCGTTTCAAGCTATGCTGTCGAAACTGAACAGCGACATGCGTTTCGTCGGAATCATTACCATCATTGGCGGCGCCATCTCGTGCCTCGGTATCATCACCGCGATCGTGGGTGTGCCGCTCATCATCTCCGGCATGCGTCTCCGTGAAGCCGCGGATTCGTTCACAACTTACCTTGCAAGCAACGACCTCGCTGTGCTGCAACAAGGCCTCGAGCGTCAAAGCCGTTACTTCTTCATTCAAAAAGTCTTCATCATTATTGGGCTGGTGCTCACCGGCTTGTATCTCATCTTCTTCCTCGCATTCTTCGGAACCATTATGCGATCGTATCAAGGCTATTGAACAACGCGCCCGCGTCTTTGGCAATATGGCTTCTTCCAACACAAGCGAAAGAGGCCTTTGCCAGACGCCGGCAGCGACATGGTGTGCTTCCAGAAATCTCCGAAAGATGGAACGCGGCGAACGAGTCAAAATAATCGTGCAAGGGGCCGTGCAAGGAGTGGGCTTCCGGCCTTTTGTATTCCGTTTGGCGCATGCGCTCGGTTTGCACGGCTGGGTGTTGAACGGCGCGCAGGGCGTGTTCATCGAAGCGGAAGGCGAACGGCGCGCGCTGGAAAGTTTTTTGTTGCGGCTGGAAAAAGAAAAGCCGCCGCAGGCCGTCATGCAGAGCCTCGAATTTTCATTTCTCGATCCGCTTGGATATAAAACCTTCGAAATTCGTTCGAGCGCAGCGAGTGGCCCCAAGACCGCGCTGATTCTGCCGGACATTGCTACTTGCGCGGCTTGTGTGCGCGAGATTTTCGATCCACGGAATCGCCGCTATCTTTATCCCTTTACCAATTGCACGAATTGCGGCCCGCGTTTCACCATCATCACGGCGCTGCCTTATGATCGGCCGAATACGGCGATGCAAAAATTCGCCATGTGTGCGGCTTGTCAATGCGAATACGACGACGCCAATGACCGGCGCTTTCATGCCCAACCCAATGCATGCCCGGCGTGCGGCCCGCAATTGGAACTGTGGGATGCGGAAGGAAATACTCTGGCGCTGCAGCATGGCGCGCTGTTGCAGGCCGCACAGTTTATTCGCGCCGGCGGGATTCTCGCGTTCAAAGGCCTCGGTGGTTATCAACTCCTCGTCGATGCGCGCAACCCCACGGCGATTGCGCGCCTGCGAGAGCGCAAACGCCGCGAAGAGAAACCTTTTGCGTTGATGTATCCCTCGCTGCAGGCCGTTGCTTCTGATTGCCGTGTTTCCGTGCTGGAAGAGCGCTTGCTGCTTTCTCCGCAATCTCCCATTGTGCTGCTCGAACGCCTTTCCGCGCATTCTTCTCTCTCCATCGCCGCTTTGGTCGCGCCCGAAAATCCTTATCTCGGTGTGATGCTGCCTTATTCGCCGCTGCACCATCTTCTCATGCATGCATTACAATTTCCGGTAGTGGCCACCAGTGGCAATCTCAGCGACGAACCGATTTGTATCAACGAAAACGAAGCGCTTGCCCGCCTCCGCGGCATTGCCGAAGCGTTTCTCGTGCACGATCGCCCGATCGTGCGGCACGTCGATGACTCCATCGTGCGCGTGTTGCTCGGGCGTGAACTGGTGTTGCGGCGCGGACGTGGTTATGCGCCGTTACCCATATGTTTGTCCGAACCAGTTCCAAGTATTTTAGCCGTGGGCGCGCATCTCAAAAACACGATTGCACTGAGCGTTGGCTCGCAAGTTTTCCTCAGCCAGCACATTGGTGATTTGGAAACGCAAGAAGCCTATTCCGCTTTTCAAAAAGTCATTGCTGATTTTCAGCGGCTCTATGAAGTCGCGCCGGCGCACATCGCGTGTGATCTGCATCCGGAGTACTTATCGACAAAATACGCGCGCGCTTTGGCAACGCCCGTATTGCCGGTTCAGCATCACTATGCTCACGTGGTTGCATGCATGGCAGAAAATGAATTGTCGCCGCCGGTGTTGGGCGTTTCATGGGACGGCACCGGCTACGGCCCGGACGGCACGATTTGGGGCGGAGAGTTTTTGCTGGTCAACGGAGAAGGTTACCGGCGCGCGGCATACTTTCTTCCATTCAAAATACCCGGTGGAGAAGCCGCGATCAAACAGCCACGGCGAGCCGCGCTCGGAGCATTGCATGAAACTTTCGGAGAAAATATTTTCGCGCAGCATGATTTGGAAGTGTTACAGCACTTTGCTGCCCATGAATTGGCCGTGCTGCGGCGCATGTTGGCAAAGGATATCAATGCGCCACGCACTTCCAGTGTCGGCAGGCTCTTCGATGCTGTGGCTGCACTGCTCGGATTGCGGCAGCAAACGAATTATGAAGGGCAAGCCGCGATGGCGTTGGAGTTTGCTTGCGGCGAGGTGCGCACCGAAGCACATTATTCTTTTCAAATTCGCAAGGCGGATGAGCGGCAGGAGAAATTCCAATCCGCCAGTAGTCCCGCTCTCTCCTCCGGCGATTGCCTTATGATTGACTGGCGACCAATGCTCGTTGAGATTGTGAATGATATTCGCGAGGCGCTAGCGAATGCAATCATTGCCGTGAAATTTCATAACACATTGGCAGAAGTGATTGTGGCTTGTGCGCACAAATTGGGCGAGCAGAAAATCGTGCTGACAGGCGGGTGTTTTCAAAACAAGATGCTCGTTGAACGGGCAGTGCATCGTCTCGAGCAGGAAGGCTTTCGACCGTACTGGCATCAACGCGTGCCGCCGAATGACGGCGGAATCGCGCTCGGGCAAGTAGTGGCTGCTGCGCAGGCAAGTCGCAACAAAAGTTTCGAGCCGCGTTGAAGTAGAGACGTTCCGGCGGAACGTCTCTACAAAATACACTTCACACCGCGCTCACGCGTTGTATTCCCGCATGAACTTCTCCAAGAGCGCCTTCGTTGCGCGGATGCCGTCGGCTTCACTCAGTTTATCGCCTTCATATTCGATGCCCACGTAGCCGTGATAACCCGCCTCCACGACGATCTTCATCATGCGCGTGTAATCGGTTTGCACTTCGTTGCCGTTCTCGTCGAACTCGTGCGACTTCGCGCTCACGGCTTTGGCGAAGGGCATGAGTTCTTGCACGCCTTGGTAGCGATCATACATCTCCGCGCACGGCGTTTCCCAATTCGCACCTTCGAAACGTACGCAAAAATTGCCGAAGTCGGGCAACGTTCCACAGCGCGGATGATTCACCATCCTCATCACGCCGGAAAGCCACGCGCCGTTGCTTGAAAGCCCGCCATGGTTTTCGACGATTACATTGAGCTCGTTTTGCGCGCCATACTCCGTCAAACGCGCGAGTCCGTCGGCGGCGAGCTTCTGTTGTTCCTCATAGCTGCCCTCGCTCGCGGCGTTCACGCGAATGGAATGGCAGCCGAAAAATTTCGCGGCCTCGACCCATTTGTAATGATTCTCGACGGCTTGCGTGCGTTTGGCCGCATCGGGGTCGCCAAGATTTCCTTCCCGGTCGCACATGATCAGCAAAACCTTCACGCCCTCGCTCTCCGCGCGATTTTTGAAATCCTGCAAATACGCGGTGTCCTTCGCTTTGTCCATAAAAAATTGATTGACCAATTCCACCGCGGTGATGCCGTACTCTTTCTTCGCCGTCATTGGAAAATCGAGGTGGTTCATTTGGCCGCCGAAGATCGCTTTGTTGTGCGACCATTCTGCCAGAGAGATTTGAAAAAGCGCGGCAGGAGCAGTAGTGGAGGCGGCTTGTTGTTGCGTGTCGGATTCCTTTTTCGAACAATTCACGAGCGTAGTGCCGGCGAGGCTCGCGAGTCCCAGCCCTCCCGCGAGTTGAGCTGATTGTCTCAAAAAATCGCGACGTTTGATCATGATTCCTCCTCACGTTTGGAGTGATGCTGCCAGAGAACGGGATTTGATGGCGGTCATGGTAATCAAATTTGCGATCATCGTCAAGGCAACGGCGAATTTTTCTTCTCACAAAAAATCTATTGTGTTTTGCGTTTGTGCAAGGCAGATTTGAGGAATGCATCCCTCGGGTTGTCATTCTTTAAGAACCTTCTCGCGCATTCGGCACACCGCTCAAAACGAGTTGTGTTCTGAGCGCGAGGGAAGTTCCTTATAGGATGGCATCGCAAGGCGGCGCGTCGCTGCATAAGAATCCATTCACGCAGATTATCAAGGAGGAGCACTATGACCAAATCTCACGGTATCACCATGCTCGGCAGCGGGTTGATCGGCTTGTTTTACACGATGACCTTGCACGGCCAGCGCAAACGTGATCAAGTCAAAGTGATTTACTCGCGTGATCAAGCGCGCGCGCAGAAGTTTGCCAAAGAGTGGGACATTCCGAAGGCGACAACGGATTTGGCGCAAGCCATCAACGCTGCACAAACCGATTGTGTGGTGATCGGCCTGCCCAATCATTTGCACGAAGAAGCGGTCACACTGGCGGCGCAGGCGGGCAAGGCGGTTTTATGCACGAAGCCGCTCGGCCGCAATGCTGCGGAAGCGCAACGCATGCTCGCTGCGGTGGAAAAGGCCGGCGTGTTTCATGGCTATCTCGAAGATTTGGTTTACACGCCGAAAACGCTCAAAGCCATTCAAGCCGTGCAGCAAGGCGCGCTCGGCGAGGTGCTGTGGGTGCGTTCGCGCGAAACCCATCCCGGGCCGCACAGCGCGTGGTTTTGGGATGAGCAACAAGCAGGCGGCGGCGCAATGATCGACATGGGTTGCCATTGCGTGGAAATCGTGCGCAGCTTCGTGGGCAAGAATATCAAGCCCGTGGAGGTGATGTGCTGGGCTGATACGCTGGTGCATCCCATCGAGGCGGAAGATCACGGCATTGGTTTGATCAAATTCGCAAACGGCGCAATGGGGCAGTTCGAAGTGAGCTGGGCATTTCGCGGCGGCATGGATTTGCGCGATGAAGTGGCGGGCACGCAAGGCACGATTTGGCTCAATCATTTTCTGCGCACCGGTTTTGAAATGTTCACGCTTCCGCAAAAACGGGAGGGCTACGTTGCCGAAAAAGCCGAGACCGACAGCGGCTGGCTCTTTCCCGTGGGCGATGAAGTGCATGAACTGGGCTACGTGCACATGTTCGCGGAAATGTTCGAGGCGTGGGATAAGAACCAAGCGCCGATGGAATCGTTTTATGACGGCTACGTCGTCAATGCCATACTCGATGCGTGCTACAAATCCGCGCGGACGAAACTTTGGGAACCGGTGCAGCTCGAAGATTGGCGCGGCGCAACGAACGTCGAAAAAATCAAAGCGCCCACCCAGGAATACCAAGGCCATGCGCTCATCAAACGCGAACGCATGCCCGACGGCACGACGAAGTATATTTTCAAAGATAAGAAGACCGGAGAGATTCGCAGCGAAGTGAAATAAAAAGCTCAAACCGCGAATGGGCGCGAATCGACACGAATTTTAGATTAGCGCAAATTCGCGTTCATTCGCGGTTTCGGAACATTGAATGACTTTTTAAAAAAGAAATTGGCGCAGGCGCACAGCTCGTGCATTACGAAGGCGAGGAGCGCTTCGATGTTTTGCCACTGTTGGTGGCCACGAATGGTGCGATTGCAGCGTTCGGCTATGAGGGCCGCCGGTTGCGCCCCAATCGCGTCATTGCCGGAGTTGAAGGCCTGGCAGAACGCATGTGGCCGGGCCATATTTTGCGTATCAACGAAATATTAATCGGCGTCGAAGACTTGCGCGGCCGCTGCGTTATGACGACTTTCGATCCCGACACTTTGCAGCAAGATCAGGACGTGCTCAAGAGTATCGTTGCGCGCTTTGCAGGCAAGCTGGCATTGAATTGTTTTGTGCTACGGGGCGGAGAAATGCAAGTAGGTGATGAAGTGGAGATTCTTGAAAATTAGCATACCGTTTTTTGATCAACTCAAAAGGAGAATTTGTTATGACCAATCCTGCTGGATTCTTGCGCCGCTTGGCGCACGTTGCAAGTACCCTCATCATTGCGAGCATGATTATGAACCACACGAGTTTCGCACAATCGCCCACCTGGCGAATTCACGACATCAATCGACCGCATCCGCCGGTGATCACGCCCGGCAGCAGCACCTCGCCCACGCCGCCTTCTGATGCGATAATTCTCTTCGACGGCAAAGACCTCTCGCAATGGACCGATGCGAATGGCCGGCCCTCGAAATGGAAGGTCGAGAACGGCTACATGGAGGTGACCAAAGGCAGTGGAGAGATTCGCAGCAAGCAAGGCTTTGGCGACGTGCAACTTCATATCGAATGGGCTTCGCCCGCGCCGGCGCAAGGCAAAGGACAGGATCGCGGCAACAGCGGCGTTTTTCTCATGGGCAAATATGAAGTGCAAGTGCTCGATTCGTATCAAAATCAAACCTACGCCGACGGCCAGGCCGCCGCGATTTACGGGCAATATCCGCCGCTCGTCAATGCCTCGCGGCCGTCCGGCGAATGGCAGAGCTATGACATCATCTTTCGTCGTCCGCGTTTTGCGAATGACGGCCAGCTCTTGCAGCCCGCCCGTCTCATGGTTTTGCACAACGGTGTTTTGGTGCATGATAATGTCACACTGTGGGGGCCGACGAATTGGATGGAATACGATGCCTACGCGCCGCACGCCGATAGATTGCCGATCTCAATGCAGGATCATGGCAGCCCGGTGCGCTATCGCAACATATGGCTGCGCGAGTTGCCGGAGCCTCTTGACCTGCGCCCGCCCATGGCAAAGCCGGAGCATGCCATTACGCTTGCGCCCGAGGTGCTCGCGCGCTACTTGGGCAAATATGAAGTGAATCCCAATTGGCATTTCAACCTCAAACACGAAGGCGACAAACTGCTCGCGAATTTTTCCGGCCAGCGCTGGCTTGAAATCGTCGCGCTCTCGGAACGCAAGTTTGCCATGGTGAAGACCGCGGGTGATTTGGAATTCGACCTGGACTCAGCCGGACGCCCGAAAGGTTTTGTGTTTCGTATGGGAGGAAGTGAATTCGTAGCGAAGCGTGTCGCGGGAGAATAACAGAATGCACACGGTGGCTGCAGCGTGCGCGCAGGAGATTGAGATCGTATCGCAACCTCGAGGTTGCGCATGGCTTGTGAAATGAGCCGCTTTTCCGGCAATGCTGGTGCGGAATTTTTTATGCCGGTTCTTCGCCCGCTTCCACTTTGGGAATCGTGAAGTAGATCGTGGTGCCTTCACCTGGCTTGGAATCCATCCGCACCAGGCCCTTGTGATTTTCGATGATACGGCGCACGACGGCCAGCCCCACGCCCGTTCCGGAAATGTGGCCAACTTGCGGACCGCGCTGAAAAAGATTGAACGCCTTTTTTTGAAAGAGTGGCTCGATGCCCATGCCGTTGTCGCGTACCCAAAAAGCGTGAAAGCGCGGCAACTCCTGCCATCCGATTTCGATTCGTAGCGGCACTTCGGCACGGCGATATTTTAAGGCATTGTTGAGAAGATTTTGAAACACGGTTTTCAAACCGCTGCTATCTGCCCGCAAGCGCGGCAAGTGCTCCGGCGCCACAAATTCAACGGGCGCTATTTTGTCGCGCTCGGGAAGAGATTTTTCATGCTTTCTCGAAATCTGCTCCAGCAGTTTCGTCTCATCGAGTACTTCACGCAAAAGCTCGCGCACCTCCACCTCTTCCAACTTGGGAAGCTCGCGGCCCAAACGCGAAAACTCCAGCAGGTCGAGAATCATTTTCTCCATCAACACGGCACTCTTCTGAATGCGATCGAGGAAGTGCAAATGCTCCGGGCTGAGTTGCGGTCCCAACTCTTCACGCAGCAAGTTGGCAAAACCTTGAATGGAGATAATCGGGGTCTTCAGATTGTGACTGATGACGTTCACAAAATTTTCCAGTTCTTCTTCACGGCGCTGCAATTGCAGTTCTGC
>JABWAN010001132.1 GCA_013361015.1 Candidatus Zhuqueibacterota bacterium
GACATGACTGACGCCAACCCAGTCCGGTCCCAAAACTCTTATCTCAGCCTCACCACTTACGTCTTTGTTAAATTCCCCATCTTTCGTCGAGCGATGAATGTTCAATAAAAAAGATATGGTACGCTCTGCTCCTCCCATTGGGTCGAGGCGCGGAATCGTCCATGTTGCAATCCACCGATTCCCGACGCGCTGCGTGTTGTAACCAACGCTTTGTCCAGAGAGGTCAGCGACAGACTCTTTCTCGTATTGTTCAAGCCCTTTATGCCGGAGTTCGTTTGAAAAAATTGTACTAATCTGTATACTTGACATCGAGTTCGCGCCTCTATTCACTGTGTATATTAGAGCGCTCCCAAAGACGACTCGATTGACATGCTCTTTGAAGCGGGGAATTGATACAAACAATAGGGTCCGCTTTCCTCTTATCAACTCAAGAACGAATTTTCGGGACTCAAAATCGACCTTCTGATCAAAGGTCGAGAAGTAAACCTTTATACTGGGTGTGGATCTATTCCTAAACAGATCGCGAATGCTGAACCCTGTCAGTTCGGCCAAACTAGCTCCGAATGCTACAACTACAACGAGTGCCGCTAACGGCTGCCACTTGTGCTGCCAACAAAACAAGAGTCTGGTAGGTTGATTACATCGACTGCGATAGTTGCTTGCTTTAGTTCGTCCTATGCACTTTCTCATATGTGCTCAATGCTCACTCTTTGTTTGTATCAAGCGGGAGGGACGTTCTTTCTCACGATAGCGGAGCAGCGAAAAGTGTGTGAGAAATTTATCAAAACCTATTATGCTCTCCTCGCGCCGTGAATCGCCTCCGCGAAATCTCGAATCAGCTTTTGCCCTTCATCCTTC
Source organism: Candidatus Zhuqueibacterota bacterium (assembly GCA_013361015.1). Lineage (GTDB taxonomy): Bacteria > Zhuqueibacterota > Zhuqueibacteria > Zhuqueibacterales > Zhuqueibacteraceae > JABWAN01. Next base: position 859 of record JABWAN010001132.1, read on the forward strand.
TCTAGCACATTGCCCGTAACCACGAACGACGCGCCCGCGGTCACGCATTGCGCCGCGGCCTCCGGCGTGCGAATGCCGCCGCCGACGATGAGGGGAATGCTCACATAAGAAGAAACCGCGCTGATCATCTCAAGCGGCACGGCGTGCTGCGCGCCGCTGCCGGCTTCGAGATAAACGAGCTTCATGCCGAGATATTGCGCGGCGAGCGCCGTGGCTTTCGCGATGTCGTTTTTATCGCGCGGAATCGGGCGCGTGTTGCTCATGAACTCCGCGGAAGTCACGCGGCCGGATTCGATGAGCATGTAGCCCGTGGGAATCGCCTCGAGGCCAATGTGTTGAATGAGCGGCGCGGCTTTGATTTGCTCGCCGATCAAGTAGCTGGGATTGCGCCCGCTCACGAGGGAGAGAAAAAGAATGGCGTCCGCGTGTTTGGAAATTTGCATCACGCTGCCGGGGAAAATGATGCACGGAATGCTCGCCGCAGAGCGAATGGCGTGCACCATTTCGTCGAAATTCGGGGCCATGATCAAACTGCCGCCGATGAGAATCGCGTCTGCGCCGCCTTCGCTCGCGGCAGCGGCCATGTCCGCAAGCTGCGCTAGCGCCCACTTGTCGGGATCGATCAACACGAAATAACCGGCGCGACCGGCGGCGCACAGCGACGAAAGTTGCTCGACAACTCTCGGCTTGTGCCGCCCGTCGACTTTTTCCTCAAGCGTTTCGGCCAGAGGAAGATGTGCCGTTGCTCTAACGATTGGTCATCTCCTTCACGATCTGTGCAACACTGGCGAGGGCTTCTGGCATGCGCTGCACGTCTTTGCCGCCGGCCAATGCGAGATGCGGACGCCCGCCGCCGGAGCCGCCGGTGATTTGCGCCACGCGCTTTACCAAGTCGCCGGCTTTGAGATTTTTGTTTTTGATCAAATCATCCGTAACTACGCACGCGAACGAAAGCTTGCCATCCATAATTGCAGCGAGCAAACCGACACCGCT
>JABWAN010000098.1 GCA_013361015.1 Candidatus Zhuqueibacterota bacterium
AAGCGCTCCTGCCCATTCAGAACATGGGGGAATTGGCCGCGCTGTATTGCTTTGTGTTTCTCTATCTCTCGGCGCAAGGATCCGGCATCTGGAGCGTGGATGCCGCGCGCAAGTCGGGCTAGTAGGCTGCGGAAAAAACTCGAATAGCCCGCAGGATGCGTAAAAAGGCCGTCCGGCAAGGCCGCAGCGAACGAAGAGGCGAATCGTACTCGTGCCGTACGGTGAGCCTCTGACTGATGCGAGAACGCCGCTGGCGGACTTTTTCCGCATCCTGCTAGATGCGTTCCAAAGCCGACATGAGTCATCAATTGCGGATCAAGACGACCGCGCCGAAGCAAATCATCGATCTCACCGATACGATCCAGACATTGATTCAGCAAGCCAACCTGAACCAGGGGTTGTGTGCCCTCTTCGTGAGCCATACGACCGCGGCGATCACCACCGGAGAAATCGGAGAAGGGACGGAGCAGGATTTTTTGCAGATCATTGAGGAGATCATTCCTCGCATTCAGTTCCGCCACGCGCACGATCCGTCACATGCCTGGTCACATATGGCGTCCTCTCTCCTGGGCCCATCCCTCACACTTCCTGTGTCGGCCGGCCGACTCGTGGTCGGAACCTGGCAGTCCGTGATGCTGGTGGAGTTGGACGGCCCGCGGGAGCGCGAGGTTTCTGTCACGATGCTCTCCTGCTGCGCCAGATCGCCACGATGCCAAAGATTCCCAACAACCAGCCGAGACCGGCGGCGATGCGCGGAAACTGATCGTACCAGGATCCGGGCTGCGCGCCCGTCGCTTCGCCAGCTTGAACAACAACGCGCGCCGTGGTACCGTGGCCGTCGCGCGTCGAGACGCGGACCGTCCAGGTCCCCGGCGACTCGGGCACGAAAGCGAAGCGGCCGAGGCGGTCCGTTCGTCCCGTCTGAAACTCCACAACCGAGTCCGGCGCGGTCACCACTACGGATTCGTAGGCGAGCGGCTTTCCGTCCGAAAAGGCGAAGCGTACCGTTGCCGCGCGGCCCATTGTAGTTTCGGCGTGAACGTCGTGTGCGAGCAGCCCCGAACAGAGCAGAAAACCGACCGCGGGCAATATGTGTCGTATTACAACCATCGTATGTCCCTCACACTTTTGTCTCGAATTGGAGAAAAGCCGAAAAGACTTGAGATCTTCATTTATACAGCACGTTTGCAAAGGCACGGTGCGGTCCGTGCTTTAGTGCCAAAACTTGGCAGCCAACATTTTATAGTGTCATGCCATGAAACCGAATACAGTATTTGCCTTGCTCATCATCCTTGTATTGAACAGCGCGGGCATGGCGCAGTTTGCCATCACAATTGACGCGCAGAAGGATGCGTTTTATGAGCAGTTGGCCGGGCCGGAGGATGGGCATATTTTTATTTCCCACTCAGCTTTTCTGCCGCTGAGCGGCCCGAAACCTGATGGCGATGCCGATCTTTCCGCGCAGGTCTGGGTTGCCTGGGATGAGGCTTACTTCTACCTCTACGCAGAAGTCAGCGATGACGCGGTCAAAGTCAATAATCGCTTTCGACCTGATAATGACTGCATCGAGCTGAAGTTTGATCCGGATCCGCGCAAGAAGGCTCTGGCCGGAATCGTCAATGCCCGGCTTTCAGCATTGGACAGTCTCGCGGCGCGCAATCGCGATGGCGTGGATAATCTGTATTCCGAGGGTAGTCTCGCAGCGGAGGCTGTTTCGCCGAAAAACTATGCGCGCAGGTTGACCGATAACGGCTACGTTCTTGAAATACGATTGGCCTGGAATTGGATCAAAACCAAAGATCGAACGGTGAAAGTTGGCATTGGCGAAATTTTCGGGCTGGCGATCAATTTTCATGACAATGATTCAGACGAGCGAGACGGCTCCATTCAGTGGTCGCCGGCGATGGCGGATGAGGTTTGGAATACGCCTCAACTCTTGGGAACGATGGAATTTTTGGCTGATCACAAGCTGAGGTTTATTCGGCAAAACTCCATAGATCCAAATGTCTTCATGGGCAAGACCTATCTCTCCCTCGACCGGCTTAAGGAGAGACCCGAAAGACCTTTCACGCTGGAGAACTGGAAATATCATCCCGGCGATAATATGGATTGGGCAAATCCTTCCTTTGACGATAGCGCATGGGAAGCGACTTACCCGCGCATAAGTTCCAACCAGAAACCTGCAAGCGGCTGGAATGGCCTCGGTTGGTTCAGGATTCATATCGCGGTGGATTCTTCATTGTGGAGTGCCCCGCTTGCACTGAACCTATGGCAGTCCGGCGCTTCGGAAGTTTATCTCGATGGCAAGTTGCTTTACCGCCTCGGCAAAGTCGGGCCATCAAAAGCGGAAGAAGAGACCTGGATTGAAAGAAATCCCAGATGTATCGTATTTGACCGTCAGGAAGAACACGTTCTCGCCATTCGCTATTCGAACTTTTCAACGGATTATCTCAACCAATTGGGAATTGATGCCGGCTTTACCGGTCAGATTTGGGAAGACTTGAATTCCCGCATTGAAGATAGAGCAGCAGTCGTTAGAACCATTACCATCTATCAGATCTTGTTTGCCGTGATACCGATTGTACTGGCCTTCCTGCATCTGTTTTTGTTTTTGTACTATCCCCGCGCCAAAGAAAATCTCTATTTTGCCCTCTGCATGTTTTGCTGGGCGATCATTGTCTTCGAGGACTTTCAAAGCCCTTTCTTAAAAAACATACCACAAATTATTTGGTTTGAGAGCATTTCAATTTCAGCCATGAGCCCGGCGATTATTTTTGGATTGCTCACCGCCTATGCCGGAGTCTCTCGAAAAATTCCCCGCCAGTGCCTTTTCTTCATCATTGCCGGCGCCGTCTTGACGATAGGCGCGCTGCTGTCATTGTGGAGATGGATCCCGTTGTCTATGAAGACCGGCAGCATTTCTTTCTACTTGTATATTGCCGCCGCTGCGGTGGAATTATTCCGGGTGTTTTTTATTCAAGGTTTCAAAAAGGAGAAGTCCGGATGGATCACCGGCATCGGCTTTACCGCGCTGATGCTGGCAATCTTTTGCCAAATCCTGATCGGCTTCAAGATTATTGCGCCCATCGGCCAGTTTGGCGTCGTGTATATTTATGGCGTTCTCCTTCTCAGCGTTTCTGTTTCGATTGACCTTTCGCGGCGTTTCGCAAAGACCAATCGGGACCTCGAGCAACAACTGGTTCACGTTAAAGAGCTTTCGCGAAAATCCCTGGAACAGGAGCGCCGCGCCAAAGAGCAGGAAATCGCGCACAAGCTGTTGGAGGCGGATAATGCCCGCAAAACGCAGGAACTTGAAGAAGCGCGGCAATTTCAGCTTGCGATGTTGCCCAAGGAAATTCCGTCGCTGCCGAATCTGGAAATCTCCGCTTTCATGCAGCCGGCCACCGAGGTCGGCGGCGATTATTATGATTTTCATCTCGCCGAGGATGGCACTTTGCTGGTTGCCATCGGCGACGCTACTGGACACGGCATGAAGGCAGGAACCATGGTCGCTTCGGCCAAAAGCTTATTCGCGGCTCTTGGCGATCTTGGCGATGGCCATGAAATCTCGCGGTTGTTGAGTAGTTGGTCTGGCATCATCCGACACATGCACCTGGATCGCATCTACATGGCGATGACGCTCGTCAGGATCAAAGGGCGAAAAATGATTGCTTCCGCTGCCGGCATGCCGCCGATTCTCATCTATCGCCACCGCACCAAAACGGTTGAAGAAATGCTGATGAAAGGCATGCCTTTGGGCGGCCCCGCCGCTGGTCAATACCAGGAGATGGAGACGACGTTGGCGCCGGGGGATACGGTGCTGCTCATGTCGGACGGATTTCCCGAATTGTTCAATGACAAGGAAGAGATGCTCGATTATCATCGCATAGCGGGAATATATCAAGAGGCTGCCGGAAATTCTGCGGATGAGATCATTAGACATTTAATGGCCGCCGGCGAAAAATGGAAAAACGGCAAGCCGCAGAACGACGATACTACTTTTGTGGTGTTGAAGTCGAGATAAAAAATTCGGGCGAAGTCCGGCCTGGATAAAGAAACTTGCGGCCTTTGAAAATTCCCGCGGTCGAGGCCGGCTGCCCATTTGTTTGTTCAAGCCAGGAAAGGAGTCATTATGAAGCTCAAACAAAATGTTGTGTGCGTTTTGGTGAGTTGCCTGATTTTGGCTTTGCTTCTGCTGGGCGGCGCGTCGGCCCAAACTTTTGAAGCGCTGAAAAGCCAGGTCAAAGAGCAGACCTTGCCAAACGGCATGAAGTTCATCGTACTGGAACGGCACGACGCGCCGGTGGTCTCGTTCCATACTTATGCCGACGTCGGTTCGGCGCAAGAGGTGCAGGGGATTACCGGCATTTCGCATTTTCTGGAGCACCTGGCATTCAAAGGAACGAAAACGGTGGGCGCGAAAGATTATGCGGCCGAGGCTAGGCGCTTGGAGGCTTTGGATCAAATTTATGATCAGCTCATTCTCGCGCAGAAGGCCATCAAGCCGGACAGCGCCAAAATCAAAGCCCTGCGCGCCGAGTTTGACCAAGCCAACACAGCGGCGCATGAGTTGGTGGCGGTGCAGGAGTTCCCCGACATGATGGTGGCGCAAGGCGGCGTCGGCCTCAACGCGTATACCGGCAACGATGCAACGCAGTACATCATCAGTCTTCCCTCCAATCGCCTGGAATTTTGGATGGCGATGGAATCGGATCGCTTCATGAATCCGGTCTTTCGGGAATTTTTCCAGGAGCGCAATGTCGTGATGGAAGAGCGCCGGTTGGGAATCGAAACGCAACCCACAGGCCGGCTCATCGAAGATTTTTTTGCCACCGCGTTCAAGTCGCATCCTTATCATCACTCCGTGCTTGGTCACATGTCCGATCTTCAGCGGGTCACCCGCAAAGATGTGGAAGATTATTTCCGGCAGTATTACGGCCCCAGCAATTTGACAGTCGCCATCGTGGGCGACGTGAATGCGGCGGAAGTTTTCAAATTGGCGCAGACGTATTTCGCGCGCATTCCCAGCGCGCCCAAACCCTCGCCTTTGCGCACCGAGGAACCGGAGCAATGGGGCGAACGCCGTGTGGTCGTGCGCGCGCAATCGCAGCCCATCATCGTCGTGGGCTATCATCGCCCCAACATCAACAGTAAAGAGGATCTCGCGTTTGACGCGATGGCGAATATTTTCGGCATCGGGCGATCGGCGCGCTTGTCCAAAAGCCTGGTGAAAGAGAAAAAGATTGCGGTGCAAGTGCGCGCCTTCAATGGCTGGCCGGGAAATAAGTATCCCAATCTGTTTGCCGCTTTTGCCGTTCCGGCGAAAGGCCACACTTCCGAGGAATGCTTGGCGGCGCTGGAGAGCGAGATGGCCAAATTGCGGAATGAGCCGGTCACGCCGGAAGAGCTAACCAAGTACAAGCGCTACGTCAAGAAGTGGCTGCTGGAGGGCATGAAATCCAACAGTCAGATGGCAGCGAGGTTGACTTTCAATGACGTCATTCGCGGCGATTGGCGGAAGACGTTTGACATTATCCAGGAAGTGGAAACCGTTACCGCAGCGGATATTCAAGCCGTGGCGCAGAAATATTTCAGCGACAAGAACCGCACGATTGGCGAAATTGTGCCGGAGACTTGATGAGCCACTGCCAGCAAAAGGAGAACAACCATGAGAAAGTATAAACTGTTTCTGTTGTGCTTGACCATCGGTCTTTTCACGCTCGGCGGAGTTGCCAACGTCGCGCTGGGCCAGAAAAGTCCGAAGGACAAATTCACTTTTCCGCCGCTCAGCCCGATCGTCATGCCCGACATCGAAAAGGTTGAACTGAAAAACGGCATGCAGCTTTTATTGGTGGAAGATCAGCAGTATCCCACCATTGACTTGCGCGCGATGATCGGCGTAGGCTCCATTTACGAGCCCGCGGATAAAATCGGCTTGGCCGCGATCACCGGGACGGTGTTGCGGACGGGCGGTACCGAAAAGATGACGGGCGATGAGATCGACCAGGTGGTGGAGACGCTCGGTGCGACGATCGAAACGAGCGTCGGTCAAGGCTCAGGTTATGTCAATGTCTCGGTGTTGAAGGAGGACATTGACAAAGGCCTCGAGATTTTGGCGGACCTCCTCATGCATCCGGCCTTTCGGCAAGAGAAGATCGACCTCGCCAAGATCGAGCAGCGCGCTTTCATTTCACGGCGCAATGACAATATTTGGAGCATCACGAATCGTGAATTCAATGCGCTGATTTACGGCAAAACGCATCCGTATGCCCGATATCCGGAGTATGCGACGATTGACGCGATTTCACGCGATGATCTCGTCGCGTTCTACCAGAAGTATTTTCATCCCAACAACATTGTTTTCGCGGCATGGGGCGATTTCAAGACCGCGGCTTTGAAGAAGAAACTGGAGACGGCGTTTGCGAAGTGGCAGCCGGCGAAAATTGATTTTCCGCCCAAGCCCAATGTGGATTATCAATATCAATACACGATGAATTTCGTGTCAAAGCCCGACGTCAACCAAACGCACATTCTGATGGGCCACATTGGCACCATGCTCAACAATCCGGACTATCCGGCGTTGACCGTGATGAATCAGATCCTTTCTTACGAGCGCATGCGTAAAGTCTTGCGCACGCAGGAAGGGCTGACCTACGCGCCGTGGGGTTATTTTGGCGCGGAGTATGATCATCCCGGCGTGTTCAATTGCGGCACGCAGACCAAATCAGCCTCAACGGTTTATGCGCTGCGCCTGATGTTGCGTGAAGTCAAGCGCATGACTCAGCAGGAAGTCACGGACGAGGAATTGGCCCGCGCCAAGGATTCGTATCTCAACGGTTTCGTGTTCAATTTCGATTCGAAGGCCAAAGTGATCAACCGGCTCATGACGTATGCCTACTATGACTATCCGATGGATTTCATCGAGCAAACCAAGAACGGCGTCGAAAAAGTGACCAAAGCCGAGGTGTTGCGCGTCGCCAAAAAATATTTGCAGCCGGACAAGCTGCAGATTCTCGTGGTCGGCAACCAGGCAGCTTTCGACGAGCCTCTATCTTGTTTGGGCGAAATGAAGGAGATTGACATCAAGATTCCTCAGCTTTAGCTGGCAGTGGCGCCACGCGTTGCTGCAGTTTTGCAAACGAGCTGAAACTGCAATTGCGCGTTTGAGATTGAGCGATCACTCAAAGTGACCGCTCAATCTCATGTAAGATAGATTTGAAGCCTGAAGTTGCTTGGAGTCATGCCGTGCAGAATCGTATTACAACGGATAAAGGCACGCGCGAAAAGCAGCCGGCGTATTTTGCGGTATGAACCGCGCATTGAAAAGGAAAAAACAACATGAAGCAGTGGTATGAAGAGATTTTCGAAAACTACGGTATGAAGTATGATCGCGAAAGCTTCGTTCACGGAACCGTTGGCGAGTGCGATTTTATAGAAAAAGAAATCGACCATAACCGGGCGACAAAAATTTTGGATATTGGCTGCGGCACGGGCAGACATGCCATTGAATTAGCCCGGCGAGGCTATACCGTGGTCGGAATCGATTTGTCCGAGGCGCTTTTGCAACGGGCAAGAGAAAAAGCCGCGGCGCAAAACCTGCAAATCGCTTTTCAAAAACACGATGCACGCCACCTCCCTTTTTCGCATGAATTCGATTTGGTTATCATGCTCTGCGAAGGCGCATTTCCGTTGATGGAAACCGATGAAATGAATTTTCAAATCCTACAAAACGCTGCTAAGGCCCTCAAACCAAATGGGAAATTGATTTTTACAACCCTGAATGGTTTGTTTCCGCTTTTTCATTCCGTCCAAGCATTCCTCAATGCCGAGACCAAAGAAGGCAATGCGACCTACGGCAACAACTCATTTGATCTCATGACCTTTCGGGATCATAATACGACGTCTGTGGAAGACGATCTTGGGAACAAAAAAGAGCTGCAATGCAACGAAAGGTATTATGTGCCCTCCGAAATAACCTGGCTATTGAAAACACTGCGTTTTACCAGTGTCGATATTTTTGGCGCCAAACTTGGCGCTTTCAGCCGAGCCGATCAATTAACCACCGAAGATTTTGAAATGCTCGTCATCGCGGTTAAAGCATGAAATGCGAAAGAGCAAAAGTTAGGTGCAAGATGAACGCCTTTATTCTCTTCATGTCGCTGGCAATCGCCGCCGCTGTGGTTTATGTCGTTTTCTCCATGCTCATCGTTCATGAGTTGCAGAAACGAAATGTGAAGATCAATTTTATTTTCCTGTGAGAAAGGAGAATGGCAATGTTTGCACGCCATAATAAATTCTGGGTCAATGTGACTATTGCATTATCGGTGGTCGTTATTCTGTTTGGCTTTCCGGCCTTTCAACGAAAGTTTGGTTTTCCGGCCTCGCTGATTTGGACGCTCGTGGTTGTTGGCGGCGTCTGGCTGACGTATTTCATTCGAGCGTATCTGTGGTCGGATGGAAATGCGAGCAAGAAATGAGTTCGAATAAAATCATCGGCGTGCGTAATGGCGCCACGGAGATTGTGGATAGCGTTACCGAAGGTTTTGTTTTGGGACCGCACCGTCGTGGTGGAGCCGGAAAACTCATTAAAAGAATTTTGTAAAAGGAGAAAACACAAAATGAAACGCCAGACTAAAGTTTGCTTGTCTCAGTCGCTGATTCGCCTCGGCACGCACAAAGCCCTCATGTTCTCTGCTTGTGTTGGCTTGGCCGGCATGCTGACATTTTTCGGCTGCACCAAACCAGCAACCCAGGAGCTTGATCAGGCGCTGGCGCAGTATCGCCAAAACCAGCTCAACGAGGCGCTGCCGCTTTTTGAGCAAGCGGTGGCAAAGAATAAAAACAATGCGGAAGCGCACGTCTGGCTGGCTGAAACCTATCGGCGCCTCGGGAAGAGAAACGAAGCGGTCAAATTGGCGAGAAGGACAATTGCACTCGATCCCTGCAATAGTTTTGCGCATGCTATTCTCGGGGATGCCTATAATCCGATCTACAGCACTTGGGAAAGTGTGAACGCGGACAGCACCTGGACACATCTGCAAAAAGCCGTTGCTTGCGATTCCACCGATGGCAATGCCTGGGTGAGCATTTGGAGTGAAGCCATTCATCGCGGCGATCTGCCCATGATCAAACGCGCCCTGTCTGCCGCTTTCAAATCTGGTTTCTTCACCAAGGCTGCCTTGGCTTACAACCGCTGGATGTTGCGCCATCTTCCGGAGCAGGCGCTGCTCGTGACGAATGGCGACATGGACACCTATCCCGCGGTTGCCTTGCAGGAAGCAGAAGGCTTGCGCACAGACGTCGCGGTCGTCAATCGCTCACTTTTGAACACGGCATCGTATACGCGATTCATTCGTGACCATTACAAACTGCCGCTTCCCTTTCCGGATTCCCAGTTGGACGCGCTCGGCGCTTTCAAGGATCAGCAGGGAAATCTGATCACGGTTTCGGACCAAATTCTCCAAGCGTGGCTCCAGCAAAAGGCCAGCGGCGCCTTCTCGCGACCGATTGCCTTCTCCGTCACCGTCGATCCGAGTTTCACGAATGCAATTAAAGATCATCTGCAGATGGCAGGGCCATTTTCGTTGTGGCAAGCCAAACCTGCGCCAGCGATGCCGGATATGGCCATGCTGCGAAGCAATCTCGCGAGCATTGCGCCGAATGATTTTGCCGGACCTTTTGCCAGTGCACAAGATCGCAGTCCGGTGCGGCAAGCTTTTACGAATGGAATCGTCACCAACGTGACGGCGACGGCGCTGACGTACAGTGAGGCACTGATCAAATCCGGGGACTTCTCGGAGGCGCAGAAGTGGTTGAGCTGGGCCGAAGAATTTGAAAAGAAAACCGAGCTTGGGCCGTCGTTCACGGAACAGATCACTAGCATGAAAGCAGCGGCAAGGTCGGGCATAGTGCCTGATAAGAAATAGCCGTGAAAAATTGCGGGCCCGAATCCCGCGCAACAACATTTCTTCCGAAGAATAAAAGAGGTGAAGAAGCAAGCATAGCCGTTGACTGAGGAGTTGACCATGAAAACACTGCTCAAATTTTTACTGCTTGTCGTCGTCTTCTTGTCGATCTCTGCCTGTGGAAATTCGCATTCTCCGCAGCAGAGCGCAGAGCAGGTTTCAGCCGCCGCCTCTGTACGGTTCACTTCCGGAAACAGTGCGTGCCGAATCCCATTTCAAATTGTCGATGAGCTTATGATCGTGCCGGTGACGGTAAATGATTCGCTGCAACTGAATCTGATTTTTGATACCGGGTTCGGCACCGAAGGAGCGATGCTCTTTGATGCGGAGATTGGAACCACGCTTGGACTGAAATATGTTTCGCAGGCCGTGTTGGGAGGTGGCGGAGGCGTGGATAACAAAACCGCGAATGTGGCGATTGGCGCCACTTTGTCTTTGCCGGGCGTCATATTCTCCAACCAAACCCTTCTGGTAATGACGCACAAGGAAGCATTTAAAGATTGGCCGGTCGATGGGGTCATTGGCAGAACACTGTGCAACTGCCTGGTCGAAATTAATTACGAAAATTCCATTCTGAACTTATACGACGGCATTGTCGCGAACCCCGAGGACTTGGGCGAAGAATTTCAAATGAAATTTTCCTACGGGATACCTGTGGTGGAG
>JABWAN010000099.1 GCA_013361015.1 Candidatus Zhuqueibacterota bacterium
CCAAATGTTTCATTGGCTATACTTGCTCTCACAGTAAAAAAAGAAACAGACAAAGAAGCTGTGAATGAAATTTTAAAAAATGCCGCACTCAAGGGCGACCTTGTTGAGCAGATTCAATATTACTATAGTAATGAACTCGTTTCATCTGACGTGATCGGAAATCCATGCGCTTCTGTATTCGACAGCCAGTCTACTCTTGTCAGTGAAGACAAAAGGAGCATTGTGCTTTATGTTTGGTATGACAATGAATATGGATACAGCCGTCAGGTAATGCGCTTTGCAAAATATCTGGCAAACGTTATTCGTCTTACATACTATTAATTGATTTATAAAAATTAAGAAAAGGCTGTCCGGGCGGGCAGCCTTTTTTATTGCTAAAGTGTTTGTGCGAAATGTATTTTTTGGTGAATGGAAATCTTAATCAACCTCTATAAAATACGAAAGGGGATTCAATGAATCCCCAAGTCGTAACCTAAACTAACCCTATGAAAAAAATATCTTTGTTTATGTTACTTCAATTTTGCGATGCTAAATTACAACATATTTCTTAATAAACAATGAAGATTGAATAATTTTTTTATTTTATTTTTTCTCTCACTGAAGAACTTATCATTACAACAACACAAAATCAATATTGTTTTCACTAATTTAAATTTAATTATTTTATATTTTTTGATTTTTAGAAAATTCCATTTTGCAAACTGTTCTAAAATATCACACTATCGCTCTTGAATCTGTATCATTTATCACTTATTAACCATCAATTGCTCTACCTGCAACACTTCTCCGCTAAAATAAAATGATTATTGCCGTTGATAATACGGTTTAATATTTACTGATAAACTTCTCATGTATTCCCATGCCCAAATCAAGTGCTTTGAGATAGCCAACCATAATATTAGCTTTAACAGGACTTTGTTTTCTCTTGTAAAACACTACGTCTTTACTGAACAAGTCCCAATTTTGATGTACCAGCAAATCTTTTGCAATTGAAATGGTAGGTTCCATGGAACGTGCTGTATGCCACCACCCTTTGGGCACAAACACTGTTTCACCGGGAGCTACTACATCACTCATCGGGTTGGCATGCTTAAACAAAGGATACTTTTCGTAATTGGGTTTGTAATATTCTTCAATAGTAGATTTCCAGGGATGTTCAGGATCCGGATACATATATTTTCCTTCTTCAGGTTTGTAGAGGATAAACTCTTTATGTCCGTAAACCTGAGTAACAATAGCATATAGTCCGTATAAATCATAATGCAGATAAGGAAACCATCCAGCAGCACCACCAAAAAATATTTCAAGAGTTGATGCCTGTGGAATCAGTCCATTACGGAACATGGGGCTTTTCAGTCTGTTCTTGCGCATCACCTCAAAATCAGGCTGCACATATTCAAGTATCTCAGTGAATTTTCTGTCTAAATCAACTTTAAAAGGATAAGGCGCAGGATTTTCAGGTGTGGAAGCCAGCATCATATCAACATACTCTCCCAGTTTATATTCTTTGCCTTTAATGGTTGCCGTCTTTTCAGGAAAGTTCTTTTTAAAGAATTCAGGAGTGAACACATTATAAGCTTTCCAGTCTTTTGACTGATCGGTTAGTATTACCGGTTTGTTGGGAATAATGTATTCATTCATAAATTCCCTGAAAGTAAGTTTACTTCTTCTTTCTATTTTTCCCATAATTCTTTAGTAATAATTACACAATATTAGTAAAAACAAAACATAGTACGAACACTCCTACAATAAGTTACTTTAAATTGAACTCTTTGCAAGGCTTGAGTTGTAGTTTGTAATTATTAAGAAATTTTTACACATTATTACTTGGCTATATTATCTTTACATGAAAATCTCCCAATCATGAAACAGTTTATACATTTATCAATGGTAACGTTAGTTACTTTATCGTTGTCCATAATTGCACAGGCACAAACTGAAAATGCTCTTGATTTTGACGGCATTGATGATTTTGTTCGGGGCGATCTTCTTGCCCTGTCTCACGGTGCCGTTTTTCTGCACCAAAACCGCGTCGCGCAATGTTGCACCGGCGCCGATCAAGCTGTCTTCCTCCAATCTCACCCGCTCGCCGAGGCGGACGTCGTTCATAATAATCGCGCCGTCGATATACGCGCCGCTTTTGATTTTGACGTTATCCAAAATAACGCTGCGAAAGATTTTTGCTCCGGCTTTGATCCGACAGTTATTGCCGATCACGGAGTCTTGCACAAGAGCACCGTCCGCGATCATGCTCGACGGCGCTGCAAGGAATGGTTGGCTTGCGCCAGCGTCCAGCGCAAGCTGTTCTTCCGTTGTGAGCATAATTCTAGGCAGGTGACCGTGCAGCACATCCAAATTTGCACGGCGCAAATCTTCCGGCGTGCCCACGTCGCGCCAGTAGCCGCTCAAGGGAAAGCCATAAATCTCCGCGCCTTTTTGCGCAAGAGGGGGAAAAACTTCCGTCTCAAAAAATGCCGGCGTGCCGTGATTGGGAATTTGATCAACCAGTTCCGGTTCGATGATATAGACCGCGGCGTTGATCCAATCGCTGTAAACTTGCGGCCAAGTGGGCTTTTCGAGAAATCTTGTGATCTTGCCGTTTTGTCCGCGCAGCACAATGCCAAACGGCAAAGGCGCGGGCATGGGGTGCAGCGCAAGCGTTACTAAGGCGTTTCGTTCGCGATGAAATTGCAGCATGCTCTCAACCGGCACTTCTGCGAGAATATCAGCAGAAAAAACCAGGCTGGTCTCTTTGATTTGATCGCCAATAAATTTGACGCTGCCCGCGGTGCTCAAATCTTCTTTGAGACATTCATATTGAAAAACGGCGTCGAAAGTTTTGCCGTTGCCGAGCGTTTTCATAATAAGCTCGGGCTGATAGTGCAACAAAAAAATGAATTCGCGGATATTTTGCCTTCGCAGGGCGAGTATGACGCGTGCTACGATCGGGAGGTTGCCAACGGGCAAGAGCGGTTTGGGGCACGTGGAGGTGAGCGGGCGCAGGCGCGTACCCAAGCCTCCGGCTAGGATGATGGCTTTCAAGGTCGAAGCTGTCGTTCGTGTTAGAGAATCAGTGCCAAGAAGAAATCAGCCAGACCGAAGGATAGACGTGACGAAACGCAGAGTTGGTTTGGAAGCTTGCAATTAGATGAACTGGCGGCGATATAAATTCACTAGATTGCGTCCCACGAAACACGCTACAACCGCGACGTATATTTCCGTGTGCTTCGGGTATTTCGTGGGCAGAGATTTCCTGAAAGCGCTACTTCAACTCAATCGTTTGGCCATCCGACACATCCTTGCCGGCATAGCTTGTTTCCGTGACTTTTGGGTGAATGATGCAATTACAGCCGATGGAAATATTTTCGGGCACACGCGCCATCTTGCCAATCACCGTCAAGCCCTCTTTGAGATGATCGGGATTCTTGCGATTGGGTTTGGTGCGGTCGCCGGTGCCGACCTTGCAGCCGCGCCCGAAATGCGAGAGTTTGTCGGCGATGACGTAAGACAACTGCGCGTGCTCTTTTACAATAGCGTCGTGCAAGAGCACGGAATTCTCGACGCGAGCGCCCTTTTCAATGATGACGCCCGGAGAGAGAATGCTGTTTGAGACCGTGCCCTCGATCATACTACCTTGCGAGATGAGACTATTCTCGACCTTCGCATGGCTGCTGATGCGCGTGGGCGGACGATCGCCCGAGCGCCCTTCTTCTTCCAAGTTCGTATACGTTTGCCAGGCCGAAAGATCAAGGCCGGAATCGGGACGGAGAATGTCCATGTTCGCGTCCCAATATGCGTGCAGCGTGCCGACGTCGCGCCAATAGCCGCTGAAGTGATAGGCGAACACGCGATGATTGGCGATGGCGTGCGGAATAATGTTCTTTCCGAAATCGTGCTCCGAAATTTTGCTCAAACAATCATAAAGAAAGCTCGTGTTGAACACGTACACGCCCATTGAAGCGAGCGTGCTGCGCGCGCGTTTGGGTTTTTCTTCCCAATCTATGATTTGGTCGTTTTCACTCGTAATGCCGATGCCGAAATGATAAGCTTGATCGAGCGGCACTTGCATCATCGCAATGGTGAGGTCCGCGTCGCGGCTCTGGTGGAACTCGACCATGCGGCTGTAATCCATGTGATAAATGTGATCGCCGGAGAGAATGAGCACGCGCTCGGAATTGAAATTTTGGATGTAATCGAGATTTTGGCGAATCGCGTCCGCGGTGCCTTTATACCAATCGGAATCTTTCGCGCCCGTGCGCGGAGGCAGAATCTTCGCGCCGCGCATGCGGCCCATGAGATCCCACGCTTCGCCGTTGCCGATATGATCCATGAGCGAGAGCGGCTTGTATTGCGTGAGAATGCCGAGGTTGATCAAGCCGGAATTTTTCGCGTTGCTGAGCGTGAAGTCGATAATGCGATACAATCCGCCGAACGGCACCGCAGGCTTCGCGCGATACGCGGCGAGAATATTGAGGCGGCTGCCAACACCGCCCGCGAGGAGCATGCCGAGGGTTTTTCTCATGAGTAAAAGTTGGGTTGTGCTTTGGTCAAAAAACTCTTTGATCGCGGCTACTCTGAATTTGTCATTCTGAAAGAATCTTTTTCAGCACTGGATTGACACTTCAAAACCTAATCGAGGCCTAAAAGTACCCGCGCTTTACGGCGCACATCCTCGGCAGGAATTGGTTGGACTGTGCCGGCATCCAGTTCCTTCGCGCGATGTTGCGCTTCTGCTAACCAAACTTCTTTCAAGTCGTCTCTGGTATAAACCGGCCCGTCTTCGTCTTCCATGCCACGCAAGGCTTGAGCCAATGAGAATTGCGACCAGAGCAGTTCTTCTTTGTCCCTGCCAGAAAGCTTTTGCGATGCGGCCTCATGCTTATCGAGCTTTTGAAAAAGCTCATCCGCGAGCGAGACAAGTGCCTCATCGGAAACCGAAGAAAGGTCGATGCGCCGCAAGACTTCGAATGCGAACTCGCACTTTTCGTTTTCCGACAGCGCTTCATAGGCGCGAAGGAGATTTTGAACTGCTTTCGTCATTGTTTGAAATCACTCTTGCGCTAACAACCTTCTCTTCGCTTCCGCAAATGGAATTTTGGGCTCTTTCGCTCTCGCGTCTAAAAAGGCGATGAAGTCGTCATTGTAGCGCAGGCTTTCGACTTCCGCTTCGAAATCATCGAGCGAGGCCAACAGGAACTCTTCGCCGTTTTGGCCTTTGAGCAGGACGTTCTCTCTTTGTGCGAACTGCAAAATTTCATTGAGAGTCGGGAGGGGTGCCGTTAATTCTATGGTCTTCATATCTGAACTTCCTTTCCGCGAATAAATAGCGTGTTGTGCTCTTTGTAGCCGATTGCGGTTATGTCCACCGTTTTGCGGTCTTCATCGACGTTATAGAACGCGCGATATTTTCCGACACGCAATTCCCACCGAGAAAAAGTCGTTTCGCGCAGTTGCTTGCGATGGCGTGTCTCCTTTGCAGGCTCGTGTGAAAGTTGGGTGTCAATGGCTTCAAGGATCGTCACCCGTTCAAACTTTTTGAGCCAGGCTAAATCATCGAAAGCGCTGTCGGCAATCGTAATATTGAAGCTCATGACTTGTCTCGATCAGCGAAAGTCGATCTTCTCTGTGATGTTTCGCTTCGGGAATTTGCTATCCCCGCAAAACCTAAGCGCTGCGCATTTTCTTTCATCGGCGATAGTCATCGGCGGCAACGGCCTCTCTTATGCGTGCGAGGTCGGCAAAGATTTCATCGACCGATTGCGCCAACTTGTTTTCGGCGGCCAACCGGCGCTGAATTTTTTCGGAAAGCTCCTTTAAGCCGCGACGATAATTCAAATCTGCGAGCGTTTGCATGAGATTTTCCTGCGCGGAAATCTCCCAACCGGCGATTTCTTGCGCCACTTCATTGACACGTGAGCTAAGCGTTTCCATATTTGCCTCATGCTGCTGTGTTGAGTTCATGTTTTTGCCGTGGGAAATTTAGCACAAAGCCTGAGCAATGCAAGAAGGATTTTATAACGGCGAACCCGCTCTTGTTTTTTACCTGAAACAGGCTAAATTAGCGTTGAAATCATTCTTACCTTTCCTTGAGATTTTGAAAAGAAAAGGTGGCATCATGACAAGCTTGGCAACGGTCAAAGTCAAAATCGAGCCGCAATTGAAAGATGAGGTCGAGACGATTTTTCAAGGAATGGGGCTAACTCCGATGGAAGCGATTAAGCTGTTTTGTCGCGCGGTGAAGCTTGAACGAAAGCTGACGTTCGATCTCAAAATTCCCAACGACGAAACCCTACAAGCGATTCAGGACGCGGAAGCGCGCAAGGATTTGACGGAGTGCGAAGACGTTGACGACTTGTTTCGGAAGCTGCGCGGCGGTTGTTGATTTACCAAAGCACGGAGAGCGAAGTCATATTAACTCGCACCGGCTCACACTCTGAACTTTTCCGATAAGCTTTTCTTCCCACCGCATTCTAAAACCCCGCCCCAACATAGCCAGTGAGCAACATGCCGAAGGCTTTTCTCATGAGAAAGGCTCGGCTTTCAAACGACCATTGTTTCACCCGTTTTGAGGATTATAGTCGAGCGGATCGATCCTCATAAGAAAGTCAAAATTATCGAAGTCTTTATCCGCGCTGAGCAACTCCGTAATGCCATTGTTTTTCAGCGTTGCCGCATGAATCGCGTCGCGAGGCTTTACGCCGTTATGCTTATACTGGTTGAACAAATCTATGGCGAGAACGATGTCGTCCTTCGTGATCGGCAGTATGAGTAAAGGATATTTCAGCGCCTCATTGTAAAGCCGGACGCCCTTTTCCGGCTCGCCGATTTGGCCCTAGCGATAAAGCAGCTCTTGAAATACTTCCGTGTTGACCGCTGCCGACAAAGCCTCGGTTTCAACGTCTTTCAAGATGTGAAGGCATGGATTCTTGTATGCGTGCGGCTTTCCGGAAGCATACATGAAGACGTTCACATCTAAAAAGGTCGTGCCCGCCCTCACTTGAGATGCCCCGCTTCAATTTCTTGTTCCATCGTCTCCCAATCAGATATGGGCAAGTCCATGTTGGCGATTCTTTCGGTGATGGGCGTGGCGGAAAGTTTTGGCCGTATGTAAATTCCTTTTGCAGTCAATTCAACGAGCACATCCGTATCTGGAAACAGCCCAAGGGCCTCGCGCATCATAAGAGGAAGCTCGATTCTTCCTTGCGTGTCGATTTGGATGGTTTGTGCCGTCATCGTGAACTCCTTCTATTCAAAGTCAAAATCGTTTTGTTCCCCATTCTTCACCGCCATTTCTGCTTGAAATCGACATCATCGTAAACCGGCCCATCTTCATCTTCCATGCCACGCAGGGCTTGCGCAAGGGAAAATTGCGACCACAGCAGTTCGTCTTCGCGGGCGGCTTGGGCTTGAAGCTTTGCCGCTAAAAACTCTACGAAGTGGAGCACCTCGATTTGAAGCGGCTGCGGCAACTGTTGCACGTGGAGATTTATTCTTTCAGTGACGCTCATTCGTGGACTCCAATACTCATCGCGATGTCCAGCTTTTGCTCGGTCGAAACAGATTTTACCTATTCCGAAAACATCTCCTGCAACACTGCCAGCACATTGAGTTGCGTTTTCTTTTCTATCTTCCCAAGCTTCTTCACTAACCTCGACTTGTCAACCGTGCGGATTTGATCGAGAACAACTTGTCCGTCTTTTCCTTCAAATTTGCAAGCGACGCGCGTGGGATAATCTCGACCGTGCGTTGTCAAGGGCGCGATTATTATTGTTCCGAGGTGATGATTCATTTCGTTCGGCGAGATAATAATGTTTGGCCGTGTCTTCTGGATTTCCTTGCCGACGGTGGGATCGAGATTGACAAGATAAACGTCAAAACGTTTGATGGACATTTACCAAGCCCATTCGGTTTTGTCCCAACTGCTTTGATGCGGCAAGGCTTCCGCGTCGAGCAATTTGTCGTCGCCGTTTTTCGCCATCGCGCGAAAGCTGCGCGCCCAGCCGGCGCGAGGCTTGGAAGCCGTCCGAATGATGATTTGTTGATATTTCACTTCAAGCACGACTTCATCGCGCAGGCCGCTGCGCTCCAACAAATTTTTCGGGATGCGAACGCCGCGCGATTTGCCGAGTTGAACGATTTTCGTTTTCATGACATTAGGATAATGACGTTTACAATAAGATACAATTTGAATCTTGTTGCTGTACTTAAAACAAGCATATGCTGCGGGCGGCTTTGGCCCGAGGCTTTGCCGTTAAAAACCCGACGAAGTGGATCGCCTCGATTTGAAGCGACTGCGGCAACTGCTGCACGTGGAGATTTATTCTTTCAGCGGTGCTCATTTCGCGGATTCCAATGCTCATCGCGATGCCCAACTTTTTCTGGTTCGAAATTTAGCACAATGCTTGAGCAATGCAAGGAGGTTTTTGGCGTTGAAGCCACCGAAAAACACGATCGCGTACGTGCGATACATCGCAAAAAATCCAATTGCGCGTACATTAGCTTTGGCTCACCTAAAGAAACCAAAGATGCTCCATCTTCTCCTAGAGAGTTCACGTACGATCTCCTGTATATTGAAACTAAGCCAAACACCAAATTCTTCCGAATCGACTTTGGAGATTTGTAACAATTGATAAACCTCGTCGAATAGGTCATTGTACTGGGCAGTGACTATGTTGCGTTGTTTTAGCGATGCCCCCTCTGCCCATTGATCAACAGCGATCGGTACGCCGGACGGCATTGATAAGTAGCTATCGAGTTTAGCTATTTCTTGGAGTTTCTTTTTTAGGGTCGAATTACTTTGGGCCAATTTGACCACCGCTGCTCTGCTCATCAAATTTTCCATGCGAAATGCCTTTCTTCGTAATCTTTTCAATAACAAATACAGTGGTTGAGAAGGCTTCAAGTTTCATATCAGAAAAAAAGTACACAGTCTTAAACCGGCTTCAGTTTTTATAGCATTCTCGTTCTCTTTGAAGGCTTTTATCACTTATCATGAGCTCATTCCGCAATCTGATAAGTTTTTCACACTCGTTGTGTGTCTTCTCAATAATCATATTTATTTGGTCGGTGTTTAATGGAATCCATGTTACTGAGAATCCACTTTTGGTATACAATTCCTTGGCCTTGTTTAAAGTTTTTGTCCAAACGGCATAATTTTCATTTCTCAGAACTTGCACTTGGGCTAATGCTAAATACGCTGGTGGATAACCTGGATTCTTCTCAACATAGTTTGCTACAGCCAACTCAACTTCTTCTGTAAGCTTAAGAAAATCTTCGACGTTTACGGCATGTCTTAATTGATCTACCAATATCCCCACGAGCGAATTGCTGTACTTAGGATAAGAAGGGTCATAGGCGATTGCTTTTTGAACAGCCTCTTTTGCCGAGCCCCAATCATGCTTAAATTTTCCAAATATGAATGCTAGCTCATTGTAGGCATCTGCGTATGTGGGATCATGATTTAGAGCATTTTTGAGGCAGTAAATTGCTTTCTCATACTCACCAGCATTCACCAAATAAACAGCTTCTTGTGTCTTACGTATTGCTGTCTGGGTTGCAGTAAACCCGAAATTGACTTGCACAGGCAGAAGAGGCATCAGCCGGTTGTCAAAATATTTACTGCAACCCTTGTTGCTTGCGCAAATTTTACTATATTCTGAGTTGTCCATCTTTTCAAATATGAAATTGTTTAAAAAGGTTGCCAAGTGTTCTAAATATGGCCAGTCATCTTTATCCAAAATATGACAAGTCTTTGACCAAGAACAAAAAAATCTGCCTACCTTTGTGCCGCTTTTGAAAAAGGGTGCTATGGAGCAAGTTGTTTTCAAGGATTTGGGCAGGATAGCGTACAGCGAGGCCTGGGCTTTCCAGGGGACCCTGCTGAAGGAACTGGTCGACACCAAGCTGTGGAACAGGGATCATGCCGCAGGGCTTCGCCCCAGGAAACACTACCTGCTGTTCTGCGAACACGCACCTGTCTACACCCTGGGCAAAAGTGGCAGCCTCGACAACCTTTTGCTCGACGAAAAAGGACTGGAGGAAAAGGGCATCTCTTTCTTCAAAATCAACAGGGGAGGGGACATTACCTACCACGGGCCCGGCCAGATTGTAGCCTATCCGATCTTCGACCTGGACGGCTTTTTCACCGATGTACACCGCTACGTTCGCACCCTGGAGGAAGCAGTGATCCGGACCCTCGCCCAATACGGGATCGAAGCCACCCGCGAACCCGAATATACCGGGGTTTGGCTGCCCGCCACCGCCTCCCTTCCAAAGCGGAAGATCTGCGCCATCGGCGTGCACCTGAGCCGCTGGGTCACCATGCACGGGCTGGCGTTCAACGTGAATACCGACCTCAACTACTTCAGACATATCATCCCCTGCGGGATCGCCGACAAGGACAAAGACGTGACATCGATGGAGGCCGAACTTGGCGCTCCACAGGACATCGCACAAGTTAAGACGGTATTGAAGGAACAATTCTCGGATCTATTTGAATTCGAATATACCCAAGACCATGAAAAAAGATATTCCCGTACAGAAAGTTGAAGACCTGGCCATCGCCATCGTTCCCCGTATAGAGGAAAATACCGAGGAAGAACTTTGGGATACTTTCCTGATC
>JABWAN010000100.1 GCA_013361015.1 Candidatus Zhuqueibacterota bacterium
CTTCTTCTTGATAACGATTGAACAACGCGAGCACTTGCAGTGCGCCGAACGTGTAGGCATAACAATAAAAGCGCGTGTGAATGAAATGCGGAATCGCGGCCCAATACCATTGCTGCTCGGGTAGAAAATCCACCGCACTGCCGTACATCGCGTTGCGCTGGCGCGTCCACATGTCGCAAAGCTGCTGCGTGGAAAGCCGCTCGCGGCTGCCGGCTTGATGCGCCTCCAGCTCAAACCGTGTGTAGTAATTCTGCGTGTGGATCGTTGCGAAGAGATCTTCCAGCTTGCCGGTGAGAATGGCGATGCGCAAATCGCGGTCGGTCACTTCCGCGAGCAGCTTGCGCGTTAATAACATTTCCGCGAAGACGGAGGCGGTTTCTGCCGCGACGAGCGGCGGCTGATAATTGAGCAACGTTTGCTTTTTGCCGGAACAAAAATCATGAACCGCGTGGCCCAACTCGTGCGCGAGCGTATAGACATTATCGATATCGTCGTTGTAACTCATGAGCACGTAGGGGTGGTGCTTAGGCAATGCGCCGTGACAATAAGCACCGCCGCGTTTATTGCGCCGTACCTCCGCGTCGATCCAGCGGCGCTCGAACATTTGCCGCGCATAACCCGCAAGCTCAGTAGAAAAACTCTCGAACGCTTCGAGCACGAGACGTTTGCCTGCTTCGAACGGAATCATCTCGCGTTTGTCGCTCACCGGCGCAATGAGATCGCAGCCGCGCACTTTCGGCATGTTGAGCAACCGCGCTTTCAGCGTGTAATATTCCTGCGCGAGATGATTGTGTGCCGTGGTCACTTGCATCATGGTGTCCACAATCTCCGGTGCAATGCGGTTGCGCAAATGCGACGGCGCAATGGGGCTGTGATGGCCGCGCATTTCCATTTCAAGCGCATGATCCTTCACAATGGCATTGAATACGTTGCCGAAGATGATCGCGTTTTCGCCATAGCGGCCGTCATACGCGCGCTTTGCCCGCTCGCGCAAATCCGCCTCCGGCTGGCGGAGCAGATTGCGCATTTCTTCGGAGGTGAGCGTTCGCTCCTCGCCCTCAACTTCGATCTGCCAGGTGAAGGAAGAAGTATATTCATCAAAGAAACTGACCAGCGCGTGCTTGCCGGTCAAATCTTTTTTGTTGATGATCTGCTCTTCCTTTTCCGAAAGCGTGTACGGCGTGAATAAACGCACGCCTTCAAGATAGTGGCGATAGGTCTTAAGCCCGGTCTCGCCGAACAATTGCTCGAATCTTTCCGGCGCGATTTGCTGCACCTCCAGCTCGAAGAAGAGCACGAGATTCTGCACGCGCGCCATGGCCTCTTGCGACTTGGCATAGAGCGCCTTGCAATGGTCGTCTGCGGTGTTGGAAGAGAAAGCGAGATAGGCGTACACTTCAGGCCGCATCGCCAAATGATAAATCTCCTCCAATTGCACGATCGCCTCGAGCAGCACTTGCGAGGTGGGTTCCGCTGCGGCAATTTTCCCGCGATAGAATTGCTGAAAGGCCTCGGCCTTTTGCAGTGCGAGTTGAATGTCGTCGGCAATGCGAGGGTCTAGCGGATCTTTATAAAGATCGGAAATATCCCAGCGCACGCCGCCCGCTTTCACTCCGGTCTGTTGCACGTACTGCCCCTTTCCTGAAACTGTTTGAGGATTGAGTCGCCGCAAATCTGACCACGAAAGACGTAAAAAGTTCTCTCGATACTTTTCGTGTATTTTGTGTATTTCGTAGGCCAAGTATTCTCGTCTTGATAAACGCGGCCAATGTAGCCAACGAGCCGTTGCGATGCAAGATCGAAAAAGCGCTTGCATTTCCCCTGGTGCGCGTTCTATTTTTTCATATGGCCACTCCGCAACCCGTAAAACCCGTCAAGCTCGTCATCGCTCTGCTCTTTGTTGACGCGCAGCGCTTGCAGCTTGCTGTGCAAGAAATGACGACGGCTTTCGGGCCGATCGACTACATTAGCCCGCACTTTGCTTTCGAAGCCACGAATTACTATTTCAACGAAATGGGCGCGCCGATTGCGCGCGTGTTTTACTCCTTCGCGCAACTCGTCTCGCCGGAGGAATTGGCCGCGATCAAACTGCGCACGAATGAGATCGAGCACACGCTGGCAGCGGACGGCAAGCGCACGGTCAATCTCGATCCTGGTTATCTCGATACCGACAAGTTCGTGCTCGCTTCGGCAAAATATCACGGCTACAAAATTTACCTCCGCGACGGCATTTGGGCGGACATGACTTTGCACTATGAAAAAGGCCGTTTCACTGCGCTACCATGGAGCTTTCCGGATTTCAAAAGCGGAGCGTATGAAAAAGTTTTCCTGCGCGTGAGGGAGATTTATAAGAAGCAATTGCAAGCACTCCAATAATGCAAAACCATTACTGGCAAAACTATTCTTAATCGTTTTGCCAGTAATGGTTTTGCTCTCTTTCGTTGCTTCAAAAATGCGTTCGCTTGTTGCAATGACAGCCGGAGATGCGGCTTGTTTTGAGAAGAGGGCTTGCTTATATTTGCGGCATTATTTGATCGTTTGAAATCAAACTTGCTCCCATATTATGACGCATACGTTCATCAGCTACGCCCGCGAAGACGGGGGCTTTGCATTGCAACTCGCAAAAGCCCTGCGCGCCGCGGGCGTGGAAATTTGGCTCGACCAGCTCGACATTCCTGCGGGCGTGCGTTGGGATCGCGCCGTGCAGACCGCGCTGGAAACCTGCGGCCGCTTTCTCATTATTCTTTCGCCCGCGGCGATTGACTCGGAGAATGTGCAAGACGAGATTGCGGTCGCGTTGGATGAAAACAAAACCATCGTGCCCGTGCTCTATCGCGCGTGCAAAACGCCGCTGCGCCTGCGTCGGTTGCAGCACGTGGATTTCACCGGCGATTTTCAACCCGCGTTGGCAGAGTTGTTGGATGACTTGCAAATTGCGACACGCGACAACACGCCAATGCTGCTCAGCGCTTCCTCGACGAAAAAAATTATAACACCGCCCGAAGGCATGGTGCTCATTCCCGCAGGCTGGTTTTTGATGGGCGGAGATAAAGAAGAGCGTGAGAAACCGGTTCATAAAGTTTATGTCGATGCTTTTTTCATGGACAAATATCACGTGACCGTGGAGCAGTACCAGCGTTTCCTCAAAGCAACGGGCGCGGAGAATCCACCCGAATGGAAAGATCAAATAAAATTTCCTAAACGCCCGGTTGTTCATGTGAGTTGGGAAGACGCGCAGGCCTATGCGCAATGGGCGGCCAAGCGTTTGCCCACAGAGGCAGAGTGGGAATATGCCGCGCGCGGTGGCTATACCGGGCTCGTCGGCGAGCCGCGTTACGAATATCCGTGGGGCGATGAGATCGATGCGAACAAAGCGAATTATGATGCGGATGGAACACGCGGTTATAGTTGGGAAGATGCTATGCGCCATTTAAAAGAGGTCGGGAGTTATCCGCCAAATGGTTTTGGCTTATTCGATATGGCCGGCAATATATGGGAATGGTGCGAGGATTGGTTTGCAGAAGATTATTATAAAAATAGTCCGGAGCGCAATCCCAAAGGACCGGCGAGCGGCGAATATCGTGTGTTGCGCGGCGGTTCGTGGAGCGTTAATCCACTGAGCATGCGGTGCGCCGGTCGCGACGGGTACTCGGCAGCGGACCAGGGCGGCTATATCGGTTTTCGTTGCGCGCAGGACGCTCTTTTTTAAGCTTTGGCTCTTTTTACACTCTTTACGTTTTTGCCGTGGCTTTTGCTTTTGCAAAGCGAGCGGTAGCGAGCGCCTCGAAAAATTTTTATGGGAAAAATAAGCATGCCTTTGGTTTTCTCGTCTGCGTCAAAAACGAGAGGGTTTATGTCTTCCTCTCCTCGAAACGCTCACAAGACTGAGGCAGCTTCGTCCTTGTCAGGATTTGCCCGCGGTCGTCACCTGCCCTGAATGCGGCAAAAAATCTTTGCGCCGCGTTCGTAAAGATTATGAGCACCCAAGCGGAGGTGTCGTCAAAAATCTTGAACGTTTGCAATGCTCTTCATGCTTATCAAACTTTTTTGCCGATGCGGCGATGCAAGCGCTCGAGGCGTTCGAGCAGGTCCGCGCGAATTCAGACTTACCCAAACGCACCGTTGCAGTATAACCAAGCTCGCGCGGGCAAGTCTGACTGGCATTGTATAGCATGTACTCTAAATTCGGGAACTCGCTTATGAAAAAAGCTTCCGCAAAATTACGTCCTCGCATGCACAACAGGCGCGCGCAGAACGAGGTTGAAATCTCCGCGCAAGAACTACGTTTGCTGCGCAAGCTGAAAAGCAGCTCACGGCCAACGTTTGAAGCGCTCGTGCATGTGATCTATCATTTGGTCGAGCTGCCGCCGCCCATCAGGCCGAAAATCTCAAAGAAAGATTATTTGAACGATCCCTTGTGGAAGTTGGTAGGCAAAGCCGCCTCGGGCAGAAAGAACGATGATAGCGCGATTGAGCATGATCGCTATCTCTACGGAGGAGAGGCGTGAGAGAGAAAGTGTTCGTCGATACGAGCGCATGGAAAGCACTTTACGATAAAGACGATCCTTTTCACAAACTCGCAAAGCGTGCCCTGGCCGGGCTCAAGCGAAAAGGGAGTTTTACTTTTACCTCGAACTATGTGGTTGACGAAACGCTCACGCTATTGCGAATTCGGGTCGATCACGCGAGCGCGGTGGAGTTCGGTGAGTACGTACGCGCGAGCAAAGTCATCACAACTCTTCCGGTGGACGCCGGCATTGACAATGAAGCTTGGTCGATCTTCAAGCGCTATCACGATAAGACTTTCAGCTTCACGGATTGCACGAGTTTCGTCCTCATGCGCAAGCTGTCGCTTGATTCAGCTTTTACTCTTGACGATCACTTTCGCCAGTTCGGTTTGATAAGCGTGCCGAAACGCGATGATATTCAAAGTATCCTGCGCAGAAAAAGATTTGGACGATGACCAGGCGCGTCTATCGCGCAGTCAGACTTGCCCAAAGGGCCTTTGCTGCATACACAAACTCGTTTGAGTAAGTCTGACTGGTGGCACGTGGAGCTAGCTCATGAAAGTGATTTATAATCCCAAGACCGACACGTTCACGATGATTTTCAAAGATGCGCCCGTGGCGGAGAGCGACGAAGAAAAGAAGGGGTGATTCTAGATTATGATACGCAGGGCCACTTGGTCTCGTTCGAAATTCTCGATGCGTCACGGCGAGTAGCCAAGCCGCAAGGCCTCGAATTTGAAATGGCGCAGTGAAACAACCAGCAACGCAACCACCGAGCTCACAAACATGCCCCAACCTCCCCAAGTGCTCTACGGCTTCGAGCATGAAACCATGGAAGCGAAGGTGCGCAGCTTCCTAAAGCTAACACCGGCGGAGCGCATCAAAAGCATGATGGAGTTCATGGAATTTACTCGCGCTCTTGCGCAAGCCAACCCGAGGAATCGTGCTCAAAAGATATCTCGCACTGTTCAAAGCGCTAAACGCCGCGCGCGTTAAATATCTCGTCATCGGCGGCTTGGCGGCAATCGCATACGGTATTCCTCGCAGCACGAAAGACGCCGATCTCATTCATCTCAAACGCGCGGCCGGACGCAAAGGCGATTGGGATGACGTTGCATTGCTTGAAAAAATCCGCGCAGGTTCGATCTAAATAAAAACTGAATCACAATGCCCAAAACCCTCGCCGTGCTCGGCACTTTCATTCGCGATACGATTGTCACGCTCGATAAGCAGCATATCGAAAGCATCGGTGGATTGTATCACAGCATGGCTTACCTTGCTTGTTTGGCGGCCCCCGGAACGGTGCTCCGGCCGTTGTGTTATGTCGGCGACGATTTTTTCCCCACCGTCAAACAAGCGCTGACGGCGATGAGTCCACATATTCAGTTTGATTTGATGCGTTGCGTTTCACAACCGAATACGGCGGTGACGCTCATTTATCGCAGCGCTGAAAGCCGCGAGGAAGTGACCACGCCGCCCATGGCAGCAATCACCAAACGAGACATTGAAGCGGTGGCGCAACACGACGCGGTGCTAGTGAATTTAATAACGGGCGAGGACCTCACGCTGCCAGCTTTGCAACATCTCAAAAGCCGACCGCAGCCGCCACTCGTATATTTGGATTTCCATTCGCTGGCGCTCGGCATTGACGAGCAGGGCCGGCGCTACTATCGCGAAGTGCCGGAATGGCGCGAGTGGGTGAGCGCGGCTGATATTCTGCAAGTGAATGAAATGGAGGCCGCGACTCTGGCCGGCGCGCGCGACGCACTCGCCGAAGAAGAGTTGATCAAGTTCGGCAATCGTCTTGTTGCAGAATATCTTCCCGCGTGCAATATTACGCTGGCCGGACGCGGTGCGCTGATCTTTTACCGTTCCGCAGAAGGCATTAGCCATGCACATATTCCGGCGCAGAAACGATTGAAGCCGATCGACGTAATCGGGTGCGGCGACGCGTTCGGCGCAGCCTTTCTTACACAATTCATTGAGCACAATGATTATCTTGCCGCCGCGCGTTTTGCGAACACCGTGGCCGGGCGCAATAGCACATTCATCGGCTCACTCACAGCGGAAAAATTTCGCACGCACGTGCTGCCGTATTTGAAACCACCACTTTCCTAGTTCCCGTTATTGTGCCGATGGTTCTGTTTGTGGACAGTGCCAAGCATGTTGAAAACTCTTCCGAAATGACTACAAAGAGCCGTTTGGAAAAATTTAGGAGATTCATGTTTTGAAGCTGTTGCCGAGAAAAGCACTCGTCTTGGGTGCAAATGGTCTGTTGGGACAAAATCTCGTGCGCGTTTTTGCGCACGATTACGAAGTACTTGCCGTAGCCGCGCAACCCGAACCGCGTGCGCCGCAGCCGGAAGTGTATTACCAAAGCTGCGATATTGCCGAGCGCGCCGACATCAAAAAACTGGTCAAAAATTTTATTCCAAATTGTATTCTCAATGCCGCAGCGTTTACGGATGTGGATGGCAGTGAAGTGAAACGCGAAGCGTGTTGGCGTGTGAATGCGACCGCGGTGGGCTATCTCGCAGAGGCGGCGCGCAGCATCGACGCGCGCGTAATTCACGTGAGCACGGATTATGTCTTCGACGGCACGAGCGCGCCATACAACGAAGAGAGCCGCCCGCAGCCGTTGGGTTATTATGGCAAGGCCAAGCTCGCAGGCGAGAATGTGCTCTCCACAAGCGGCGCGAATTACGCGATTGCCCGCACGATGGTATTGTATGGCAGCGGCAAAAACCTCCGCCTGAACTTTGTGACGTGGTTGCTCGGACAATTGCGCGCCGGCAAAGAAGTGCGCATCGTCAATGATCAATACGGTAATCCGACTTTGGCCAGCGAGCTTGCCGTTGCCATGCGCAAGCTCGCGGAATCCAAACAGAACGGCATCTTTCATCTCAGCGGCGC
Source organism: Candidatus Zhuqueibacterota bacterium (assembly GCA_013361015.1). Classification (GTDB taxonomy): domain Bacteria; phylum Zhuqueibacterota; class Zhuqueibacteria; order Zhuqueibacterales; family Zhuqueibacteraceae; genus JABWAN01. The sequence goes on from JABWAN010000100.1 coordinate 7,422, forward strand.
GGAGACGATTTCACGGTATGATTTCGCCGTGCAGATCGCGCGCGTATTTGAGCTGAATGAGAAACTCATTCACCCCGTCACGACCGCGGAACTTGGCCAAGCCGCCAAACGGCCGATGAACTCCGCCTTTGATATTTCCAAAGCGCAGCGCGAGTTGGGCGTGACGATGTCGAATGTCGTGGAGGGGTTGAAAAAATTCAGAGAAGAACTTTCGCAAGAATAATTTCGCCGTATGCTATCCATAAATGTCATTCTGAAAGAAACTTCCCTTGCACTGGATACAACTCGCAAAATTGACTGCGTAGCGAGCATCAGAGAAAGTTCTTACAGAATGACAAACATAAAAACGCTCAGACTCGTCAAGAGGAACCGACTCTGCCCGAAACTTCGACCCCACATGCTTTGGTGGTGATCCCCACCTACAACGAGGCCGGCAACATCGAGCGCATGTTGCAAAAAATCTTCAGCCTCAATCTTCCCAAGCTGGAGGTGTTGATCGTGGATGATAACTCTCCGGACGGCACCGCAGAGTTGGTGACGTTGCGGAGTAAATACGATCCGCGCGTGCATTTGATTAGACGCCCCGGCAAGTTGGGCTTGGGCACGGCTTATGTCGCCGGCTTTCAATATGCATTGCAAAACGGCTACGATCTCGTGCTGGAGATGGATGCCGACTTCTCGCACAATCCTGAAGATCTGCCCCGGCTGATCAATGGCATCAATAGCTTTGACCTTGTGATTGGCTCGCGCTATCTCACCGGCGTTAACGTGATCAACTGGCCGCTCTCGCGTTTGTTGCTCAGCGTGTTCGCAAGCTGGTACACGCGCAAGATCACGCGCATGCCGATTCGCGATTGCACCAGCGGCTTCAAGTGTTTTCATCGCCGCGTGCTCGAAGCGATCGACCTCCATCACATCGTTTCCAACGGTTATGCTTTTCAAATCGAGTTGCACTACAAAGCCTGGCGCAAAGGCTTGCGCATCTGCGAGATTCCCATCGTATTCACGGAGCGCCTTACGGGCCGCTCGAAAATGTCGCGACAGATTCAATATGAAGCTGCGCTCATGGTGTGGAAGCTCAAGCTGCGTGATTTGTTCGGGAAGCTGGATTAAAGAATATGAACTCATCCCCCCGGCCCTCTTCTCTTAAAAAGAGAAGGGGCTGGGGGATGAGTTTGATTGCCTTCAAAAAAGGTGTCGAAGGAAATGAAGAAGTCGTTGGGTTGCCGATCATGATTCGCTCCTCGCATGGAGCGACCTTCGTCGCCGCGATAGTATCGGGAGAATCGGCGTGATGAATTTCAAAGCGATTGGCGCCGACAAGAACACCCCCCTGGCCCCCCTCAAGGGGGGAATTGATGAAACACACTTCGCGGCTCCCACTATCGATTTTTCCATTATCATCGTCAACTACAATGTGCGCGAATTTTTGCGCCAGGCTTTGCTCTCGTTGCGCAAAGCGCTCGTTAACGTGAGCGCGGAAATTTTTGTTGTTGATAATGCTTCGGACGACGGCAGCGCGGATTTGGTGCGCACGCAGTTTCCCGAATGCACGCTGATTGCCAATCAAGAGAATCTCGGGTTTGCGCGCGCAAATAATCTCGCCTTGAAGAAAGCACGCGGGAGTCTGCTCGTACTTTTGAATCCCGACACCATCGTTCAAGAAGACACGTTCACGACCGTGCGCGATTTTATGGGCGCGCACCCGGCCACGGGCATGATGAGCTGCAAAGTTTTGAATCCCGATGGCACGTTGCAGCTTGCGTGTCGCCGCAGCTTTCCGACGCCATGGGTGGCGTTCACAAAACTCACGGGCTTGAGCACGCTTTTCCCGCACAGCAGACTTTTCGGGCGCTACAATCTCACGTATCTTCCCGAGGACGAAACGTGCGAAGTAGAAGCGATCTCCGGCTCATTTATGGTCGTGCGGCGCGCGGCGCTCGCGCAGGTCGGTTTGCTGGACGAAGATTTTTTCATGTACGGTGAAGATTTGGACTGGTGCTATCGCATGCGCGCCGCGGGCTGGAAGATTCACTATTGTCCCGATACGCAGATCGTACACTTCAAAGGCGAAAGCTCGCGGCGCAGCAGCTTTGACAGCGTGCGCATCTTTTATCAAGCCATGGGGTTGTTTGTCAAAAAACATTTTCGCCCGCGCATGTCAATGCTCGCATATGCGCTGCTGCACTTCGCGATTTGGGTGCGCGCCGCGGTTGCGTTGGTGCGAACGGCCCTGCAAACACTCGCGTTGCCGTTGCTCGATCTCACCCTTATGCAAGCCAGCCTCGGCCTGGCCATTTGGTTGCGCTTCGAGAGCAGCGAAGTGTGGCACAGCTATCTCATCGTCGATTTGGTCTACTCCGTGGTTTGGCTCACCGCGCTTGCGCTCTTTGGCTGCTATGGCAAAGCGCGCTTCTCTGCTTATCAAGCGGTGCTTGCGACGCTCACCGGTTTTCTCGTCAACGCAAGCTTCACCTATTTCTTCAAACAATACGCTTTTTCGCGGCAAGTTGTGTTGATCGCCGGCGGCTTGAATATTGTCCTGCTCAGCGCGTGGCGCTTGGGGGTGAAGGCCTTGAGCTACCTCGGCGTGCTGAAAGTGGCGGCAGCTTCGAGCCACGCCATGGGCGGCGTGCGCACGCTCGTGGTCGGCGATTTCACCTCCGACGACGCGTTGGTCGAACGCTTGAAAACAAATTTGCAAAACAACTACGAATTGGTCGGATTGGTGAGCCTCGATCCCACGCAAGTAGGAAACAGCCACGCCGGCTTGCCGGTCATCGCGGCGTTGGAGGATCTAGACAAACTCCTGCACGCTGCTAGTGGCCCTCGCATTCAACAAGTTATTTTCTCCACGCAGCGCGTGCCGTTCGATCGCATCATCGGCGCCATGGCGCGCTCCCGCTCGGCCGGACCGCGTATCAGTTTCAAACTCGTGCCCAGCCATTTGGATGTGATCATCGGCAAAGCCAGCATCGATGCGATTGCGGAAGTGCCATTGGTTGAAATCGAAAACCGCTTGCAGCGCTACGGCCCGGCTTTGGGAAAAAGATTGTTTGATCTGAGTCTGGCAACTTTCGCATTGCTTTTACTCGCGCCGTTTTTCATCTTGCGCTGGTTGACGGTGCGGGAGTTTGACAGCATGACCGTCACAGT
>JABWAN010001133.1 GCA_013361015.1 Candidatus Zhuqueibacterota bacterium
ATCGTCTGCAATGGCAGGTTGGCAAGCAAGACTCCGTGCGGTGGTTTAGTCGCGTTACACGCTACGCGCACGACACGGCGAATTTGGATAATCCCAACGATTACGATCGCCTGCAAATCCAGACCAACTTGCTGTACGAGCACCGCTTTCACACCCACTTTCGCATGCGTTGGGAAGCGCGGAGCTATTTGGAGCATCAGGTGTATTTGAAAAGCAATCTTTCGGGCGACAATCGCTGGATGCGCATTTGGCAACTGTTGCCGCAGTTGTTGTTCGGCAACGCGCCCGGCCTGGCATTGAAGCAAAGCTTCGGTGTGCGCGCAACCTACATCGACTATGATTTTCCCGAAGCGCTTTCCAATCGCAAAAGCCTGGTGCTGCGCGATTTTTTTATCGCCGATTCACTCACTGCACCTTTGAGCCGGCGTGCGACGCTGGACTTGCAATACAAATTTTCTTTGGAAGAACGCGGCTTGTTGAATTGGGAACAGTGGCTGCAAAGTCCGCAGGCCAACATTCGCCGCCATCTGCTCGTGCTGCACATTCGCCAGCAGTTGGGCCGGCGTTGGGATTTCACGCCCGGTGTGAGTTACTATCAAGAAACGAACTGGAAATTTCAAACCCGGGCCGGTCGAAGCGCGCAGCGCACATTTAGCCACGAACAAGTCATCATTAGCCCCGCGCTCAACCTCGGCTATTTTCGCGCGCCGCACGCGTTACTTCTTCTGAGCGCGCGCCGCCAAATGAGTTTTCGCACCCTGGCAGGCAACATCAATTTGCGCGATCGCAATATCGACACTTTCAGTTTGACCGTGCAGTGGGGATGGTGACACGACCAGCATGCTTGCCGGTGCACGGCACTGGTTCCGTTGCGGAACTTTTTAAGCTCATGTTCATGGAAGCATTCAACGCCGCATTGCCAATTGCATGATCACACTTGCATAAAAAAAATAAGAGTGCTATGTTTCCGCCCACACCGAATTCTTCGCGCGCAAGACCGAGTGCTCCCAAACCAACGCTTGCAGAAAGGCAATTATGGCGAATGATTCAGCCAAGACTTTCTCACTAGCAGCTCCCAGTAATCGCCCCAATCTGTTGCAAGAGATCGAGACTCTGGCCGAGCAATCGGCGCAACTCGCCGGTTTATCCGAAGAGGAGCGGGACAGTCTCGCGATTGCAGTGACGGAGGTCGGCAACAACGCCATCATTCACGGCAATAAGCGCGACCCGAACAAACAGGTATATCTCTACATTCACGTGCAGGACGGAGAAGTGCGCGTCGTCATTCGTGATGAGGGCGCAGGCTTCAATCCCGAGGCATTGAGCAATCCACTCGATCCGGAAAATCTCTTGCGCGAAAGCGGCCGCGGCGTTTTCATCGTGCGCTCTTTGATGGACGAAGTGAGTTTCGATTTTTCCAAAGGGGGCACAGAAATCACGATGATCAAGCGCAAAAAGAGTTAGCCTTCAACTCGAACCGTTGCCTCCCAAACGCCTGCGCAATCGTGCGCGTGCCAATGCTATTTGAGCAGCGCCGCTTTGCGCGTTTCAGAAAATCTTCCGGCCTGCAATTGCACGAAATAGACGCCGCTGGGTAGCGAGCCGGCTTCGAAGTGCACCGCATGCTCACCCGCCTCCACCTTCCCGTTTAACAACACCGCCACTTCGCGCCCCAATGTATCGAGTATCTTCAGCACGACAGACTCGCGTTGCTGCAACGCAAACCGAATCTCCGTCACAGGATTGAAAGGATTGGGATAATTCTGATGCAGGGTGATGTGCTGTGGCGGGATGAGCGCCGGCGCTTGTACTGCCGTCGCAGCCACCTCT
>JABWAN010000101.1 GCA_013361015.1 Candidatus Zhuqueibacterota bacterium
AAACTTCCCGCCTTCCTCGCGATACTGCAGATTCAGCGTCAAGCAAATCGAGGCGAGCACGGCTGCTACGGGCTTGCGATTGAAAGAGCCGGTAATGGTATTCTGTCGCAACGCCGGATTGCCCAGCTCGATGTGGACGTTGTAAATCCGCTCCAACTCCGCGATGACCTCCGCCAACGAAGCTTGCTCGAATACGATCCGGCCTTCCAGCCAACCCAGCGCATAGCCCGCCTCGACGGCGCGCGCCGGCTCGGGAGTTTCTTGTTTGCGGCGCACACTCATTTGATTCGCCGCCAATTCCACCGCGGCGCTCGACGCCTCCACGCCCCGCAACGCGACGCGGCCTTCGCGCACGACGACGCGGGTTTCTTCCGCACGCGACCAAACGCCGAACTTGGTTCCCAATACCTTGATTTGTGCATTAGAAGTATTCACCAGAAAAGGACGCTGGCTCTCATGCACGACTTCGAAATACGCTTCACCGAAAAGAGTGACTTCGCGCGCCGCGCTCGCAAACTCTTTCGGATATTGCAGCGTGCTGCCGCTGTTCAACGTAACCGTAGAGCCGTCGGGCAATTCCACTGTGCGCTGCTCGGCGTTCGCAGTCGCGATCGTTTGCAGCCGCGGAGCGCTGAGCCAGAACTTGTACAAAATAGCGCCGAATGCCAGCAGCAGAATAGCCGCAGCCGCCCACATGCCGCTGCGTCCGCGCCATGCGAATACACGCTCCGGCGCAGCAGACGCTTGCGACTTTTTCATTTCCAAAATGCGGGCGCGCGGTTGCGCTTGCGGCAAGTCGAGCTTGGCTTCCAATTCCAACCAGGCTTGCTCGACATTGGGTATCGCTGGTTGCTCTGCTGCGCGCACGCCTTGCCAAATTTTTTCGAAGTCAGCAAACGCGTTTTGGTTTTCTGCAGAAGCTTGCCGCCACGCTTCCAGCCGCGCGCGCTCTTCCGCGCCGGCTGCGCCGGAAAAATATCGCGCCAGTAAATTTTCATCATCATGAGTCAGCATAATTCAACTACTGTAGCGAGCGTTCATCAACATCCTTTTCGCAAAAAAACGTACCGGCGAAAATCACGTTTTCACCGGTACATTTTTATGGGTCAACAGCATCCTGCTTGTGAGTTATTTGACGCGCAATCTCACGCCATCGCTTGCGCGCACGCCGGCGATGTACTTCGTGCCGTCGGCCAGTGTGAATTCGCGATGCGTGCCTTGTGCGACGTGCAGCATCAAGCCATTTGCGTCTCCGAGCGCATCTTGCAAGGCTTGCGCAGTGATGGTGTAACTGCCCGCAGCCGGGTCAAGCGGGATCAGCGCCGGAGGATTGCCTTGCTTGCCGCCGTGAAAACGGCCGCGATCGAATGCGGGTGCGAGGACGAGCGTCATTTCCGAAACCGTGGCATCGCCCGTCCAATTGATGGTCAAATCCTGCGTGATATCGATGCTATCATCATTCGCGACGCCGCCGATTTGCACCAATTGCGCCGGTGCTTGAATGTCGAGATTCAGCGCCGGCACCAATTCCGCGCCGCTAGCTGCGAATTGATAATTGCCGCTGCTCACGAAAGGAACATTGAGAATAGCAACACCAACCTCTCCACGCGGACCGCCATGACCGCGGCCACCACGCGGACCACCTCTACCGCCGTGAGGGCCGCCATTGCCCAAACTATCCGGGCGAGGAGGCCCCTGCGGTCCGCCACGCAATCCCATTAGACCGTAACGCACGCCCTCATTGCGCGTGGTGATTTTCGGCAGTTCATAACTATCTGCATTGACGGTCACGGTAACAGTACCCATATCCACGCCGGGCGTGTGAGAGCGCGGTACCGAAACGGTTGCGCCAAACGCGACCGCAGTCGCGCGGCCGACAACTTCGGCTTCCGACTGCGAGGGCTTCACGATTTCATTCCAATTCAACAGAAAGAAACCATTGGCAGAATCCACATTCACACCGGCAGCTTGCAGCAAACTGATTTGCGTGGCTTGCGCCGTGATGTCAAAACTTGATTCCAGCGTTTGATCGTCGAGCGCGGCTTCGGGTTCCGTTAAAGACTCGCAGCCGGCGAGAAGCACGCCGCACGCAAGCAAGGTTAACGGCGCTAAGATGCGTTTCATAAAGAAGACCTCCTGGTATTGGTGTTGAAGGGAGTTTGAAGTTTGATCACGAGGACGCGGCGAGTGTCATCGCCAGCCATAACCTAGGATTTATGTCTTTGACGACGTGCTCGCTCTTGCGTTCTGCCTTCTAATACGCACGACCTCGCGAATACCCTATCTTCGCCTCCCGCTCAACTAAAGAAATCTCGCAACGCGACGAATCATAGAAACGGTTTAAGTTGGTCGCGCAATTCCTTCAACGCTTTGCTCATGCGGCTTTCAACCGTCTTGATGGAAATCTCCAATACCTCGGCGATCTCGGCATACGTGTTCTCTTCAAAACGGCTCATGGTGAAGACCACGCGCAGCGGCTCGGGCAAGTTGTCGATTGCGGTTTGCAGTTTTTCACGCAGGTCGAATTGTGACTCATCCACATAACTTGGCTCATGGGCGGAGTCGGCTTCAAGGGAGTCCGGCTGGTGCGTTTTTTTGCGCAGGTGATCAATCACGAGGTTATAGCCGATGCGAAAGAGATAGGCTTTCACGGACTGCTGCGGATCCAACTTGTCGCGGTTTTGCCATACCCGCGTGAACACTTCTTGCACGAGATCCTTGGCAACCTGCTCGGCGCGCGTGTACCGCCACAAGAAGCGATACAGTACTTCAAAATAACGGAAATAAAGCGTTTTGAAAGCGACGTGATCCGAAGCGCGGAGCGCTTGGGCCAGTTCAGCATCACTATTGTGCGGAGCCGGGCTCGGCATTCATTCTCCATTTCGCACGATCATACAATCTACGCTGCCTCCGCAGCATTGACACTGCGAAGGGCAAAACGATAACCAATTTTTCCAACTCGTGCAATCAATATCTCGGCTTGCTTGCTCTTCCAAAGCAGATTCCACTACTGGTCCGCCAAACATGCAAAATACACCGGCAAGGCCTCCGCGCGCGGCGTAACTTTCTCATAGGGTATTTGCTTGCTTATCCGTATTCTAATTGCATCGGTCGGTTTGCAACAAACTTGCACCTCCAGTCGCAGCCAAACCATCTCAACAAACAGATATCATTCCAAGGAAACTGCATGAATCGAAGAGAACTTCTGAAAGGGATTGGAGCCGCCGGCTTCGGGTCGATTTTCCCATTGGCCAAAACATTGAGCGCAGAAGAGAAAGCCGAAGTTTTGCAGGCGCCCTCGACTTGCTTTCTAACGCCCCAAGCCACGGAAGGCCCGTTTTACTTCGATCCGAATTTGATTCGGCAAGACATTACACTGGACACGACCACTAATGTCATCAAAACCGGCTTGCCATTGCAACTCTTGATCACGGTAATCAACCCCGATTGCGCTCCGATTCCGAATGTGCTCGTGGACATTTGGCATTGCGACAAAGATGGCGTGTATTCAGGCTATCCGGGACAGCCCGGCGGAATCAATACCGTGGGGCAAACGTTTCTGCGCGGCACGCAAATGACGGATGCCAACGGCCAGTGCTCTTTTAAAACCATCTACCCGGGTTGGTATCCCGGTCGAGTGACGCACATTCATTTCAAAGTGCGTTTGACTTCCACTACGTATGTGACCTCGCAATTCGCGTTTCCAGACAGCGTGAACACGGCAGTTTATCGGACGCCGCTGTATGCAGCAAAGGGCCAAAATGCGCTCACCAATGCGACGGACAATATCTTTCGCAATCCCAACCCGGAGAACCTTGTGCTCGCGATCACACCGAATGCGGCAACGGGCGGCTACGACGGCGCGTTCACGATTGGCATAAACGTTCCGACGCGCGTGGGAGAGGCCGAGACGGAGAATCCGGAAGAGTTCTCGCTGCGACAAAACCCTCCCAATCCCTTCAATCCGATGACCACGATTTCATATCATCTGCCCGGCGCGCGCAAAGTGCAATTAGTGGTGTATGATGTCTTCGGTCGTGAAGTTGCGAAGCTGATTGAGGGCGAACAATCTGCCGGAATGCATGAAGTGGCTTTCGACGCGAGCCATCTTAGCAGCGGCTTTTATCTCTACACCCTCCGCGCCGGAAGCTTTGCCGTAACAAAAGAAATGTTACTCATGAACTAGGGCGAATGCGTCACGAACTTTGAAAGTGCGCCGCGCTTCTGACCTTTTCCAACTTCTGCCGCCGCGCTTCGTCCCATAAGCAGCGGCGTTTTTACAATATCGCAAGATCAAGCCTTCCGTCTCGACTTGCATATGAACCTCACAGGAATATCACAATGAACCATCTCTCTCTGCAAACGCGCCGCGCGTTTTGTTTGCAAGCTTGCCAAACCGCGGCACTGGCCGTCTTCGGCGGCGCATTGAGTTCGCTTGTGGAAGGCGGCGGCGTAACGAAAGGCCCGGCGAGCACATCTTTACGCAGCTATGCCATGCAATTCGTCAACGATCAATTACTCATCACGGTGTCGTGAGTCATGAGAAAGTTTCTGCTCTATGTCGCCCTCGTTTTGTGGTGGAATCTCGCGCTGGCCGGTGAGAAGGAAGTGACGAGTCAATGGCGCGCTACTGAGATCAAAGTGGACGGCGCCGGCGACGAATGGGCCGAGTCTATTTTCTATTTGGAAAAAGAAAAACTCGCTTTCGGTGTGAAAAATGATTCCAGCGCTTTGTATCTTCTGCTCAAGTTTGATCGCTCCCTCAAACGGCAAGCAATCAGCCATGGCTGCACGATTTGGTTTGATCCCACGGGCAAAAATAAAAAAACCTTCGGCGTGCGTTATCCCATCGGCATGATGAATTTTGGCGGCCGCGCCATGCCCGAATCAAGACCCGCTTTCGAGGACGAGAGTGCGCCAACGCCATTCGGCGGCGCGATGCTGCGCGAGATCGAAGTTCTCGGGCCTGAAAAAGATGAGCGCAATCGTTTCGTCGCCGGCAGTTCGTTCGGCATTGAGGCCGCGGCTTTCAACGCGCCGGATGAGTTGGTGTGCGAAGTGAAAATTCCATTGCACGGCGTGCCGGGCCGGCCATATGCGATCAATGCTGATACAGGCGAATCGTTGAGCCTCGGTTTCGAGTTGGGCGAGTTCGAACGTGAAAAAATTCGTGACCGCATGGGGCGAGAAAGCGGCAAACCCGGCGGAGGTTTTCCACGCGGCGCTAGGCCTCCCGGCGGTTTTCGCGGCGGCACGCCGCCCGGTGCGCGCGAACCAATGCCGAGCGGCTTCAAAGTCTGGCAGCGTCTGCAGCTCGCTTCCTTTGCGGCGCAAATTAGCAACGCTGCTGGAAATCTTGACGGCATTTTCGTGACGCTGACAAAGCATGAGATGCCGTTGCGCGAAGCTCTGCAACAAATTGTCTCACAAACCAAATTGCAAATCGTTTATAGCGACGCGCTGGTGCAAGACGTCAAAGTGCATTGCGCCTGTGAGGAGGTAACGGCGCGCACGGCGCTTGCGGAGTTGTTGCGCTCCACGGCGCTGGTTTATGAAATCACCGCGGACGGGCAAATCGTAATCGTCAAACGCGATTTCAAGCCATGAAAAAAAATCTCTCTCAACGCCTTGTGCTTTTGCTTCTTCATATCACCACAAGCGCCTTTGCTTTCGGCGTTACGGACAAATCCGACTTAGATAGAGTACGCGTGCGCCTGGAAGCGCAAGACCTGCCGTTGCGCGAAGCCTTGCAGAGTCTCGTCGCGCAAACCAAGCTGCAAATCGTATTCGATGACGCAAGAGTCAAAGATTTCAAAGTCGATTGCTCCTGCCCGAACGTAACCTTGCGCCAAGCTTTGGAAGCGTTGCTCAAAACCACCTCGCTTACTTTCGAAGCGATGAGTGACGGACAGATCGTGATCGTCAGCCGCAAGGCCAATCTCAAGGGCTATATCAGAGACGCCGAAAGCGGTGAAACTTTACCGTATGCTTCGGTGGTGATTAAAGGCACGCCGCAGGGCACGACTTCCAATGTCAATGGTTATTTCGTGCTGGTCAACGTCCCGGCCGGAGCATGCACGTTGCGCGCGCAGCACATCGGCTATCGCCCGCTCGAAATGGCGTTGGAAGTGAAGCCCGGCCATGAAGCGCTCACGCTCAACATGCAGCAAAGCGTTCTGCAGAGTGAAGAGATCGTGATCACTGCGGAGAATTTGCAGACCATGGAAGTCACTGCGGAGCCGGCGCAAGTGCGCATTTCGCCGCGGCAAATTGCGGCGCTGCCTTCCGTCGGCGAGGCCGATCTCTTTCGTGCGTTGCAACTTTTGCCCGGCATTAGCGGCGTCAATGACGGCTCCTCGGGGCTTTATGTTCGCGGCGGCACGCCGAATGAGAATCACGTTCTATTCGACGGCATGACGATCTATCACGTCGATCATCTTTTCGGCTTCATCAGCGCGTTCAATCCCGAGGCGATTAAAGACGTGCGCGTGTTCAAAGGTGGTTTTCCGGCAAAGTTCGGCGGCAGAACTTCTAGTGTAGTCGAGCTGACGGGCAAGTCCGGCAGCTTCGAGCAGTTGTATGCGGGCGTCAGCGTGAACCTGCTCAGTGGCAGCGGCACTTTGCAATTGCCGCTTGCGCAGCGCGGTGCGTTGCTGCTTTCGTTTCGGCGCTCGTATATGGATGTGATTAACAGCGACCTCTACAATAGAATTTATACTTCGATTACGGGACAAGAGAAATCCGCGGGCTCCGGCGAGGCCCAATCACCGCAAGGCCCCGGCGCTGCGGGCTTAACGCCACGCCTCGAAACGTACACGCCGGATTTTTATTACTACGATTTTAACGGCAAGCTGTCTTATGCCTCTTCGCGGCGCGATCTTTTTTCGCTGAGCTTCTATAACGGCAAAGACAATTTGCAGCAAGCGCAGCAGCTTGGCAATGTGCAATTTCGGCCGGGCAACCCGCAAGCCGGCGCGCAAAACAACCGCCTCAATTTCGAGGACGTGACAAAGTGGGGCAACGTAGGCGTGAGTGGAAAGTGGGCGCGCGCATGGAACGATCGTTTCTATTCGAACTTGCTTGCGGCCTATTCGCTTTATTCCAGCACGAGCGGACGCGGCACGAACAGCGGTCCGGAGAATCAAAATACGCTGCGGCGCGCGTTCAGCTCGCAGGAAAATAACGAAGTCGCAGATTTGACTTTGCAATTCGACCACGAATGGCAAGCGGCCAAAGCGCACCGCCTCGAGTTCGGCGCACAGCACGTGCGCACCGAAGTCGATATTCGTTTCACTTCGAACGATACGCTCGAGGTGCTGCGTCGCAATGCGCAGGCCGGGCAAACCGCGCTTTATTTGCAGGATCAATGGCGGCCGCTCGCGGCGCTCGACCTGGCGTTCGGCGTGCGCGCGACGAACTATGCACCGACCAGCGAGAACTACTTCGAGCCGCGTCTGTCATTCAAATGGTTCCTGCACAAGAACTTTTGGGTAAAAGGCGCGTGGGGCAAATATCATCAATTCGTGAATCGCATCACCAACGAAAACGTTTTGCAAGGCAATCGTGACTTTTGGCTGCTCGCCGACGAGCAGCTTCCGCCCAGTCTCGCGGAACACCAGATTCTCGGCATGAGTTATGAGAATCACAATTTTATTTTTGATGTCGAGGCCTATTATAAAAACCTCACGAACGTCGCGGAGTTTTCGCAGCGTTTCCGCCGCTCGCCGGAAGAGCGGCCCGAGAATTTATTCTTTCTCGGCAAGGGCGTGGCGAAGGGTATCGAGTTTTTAGCGCAGAAAAAATTCGGCAAGCTGAACGGTTGGGCCGGCTATACGCTCGGCAAAGTCGAATACACGATTCCGCCTTTCAACAACGGCGCCGCGTATCCCGCCAATCAAGATCGCCGGCACGAGGTCAAGCTCGTGGGCAATTATATTTTGGGCAAGTGGAATCTCGCGGCCACGTGGGTTTATGCCACGGGCGCGCCTTACACCGCGCCCGAGAATCAGTATAGCCTCACACTGCTCGATGGCAGCGCGCGCAGCTTCATTCATGTCGGCGACAAAAACGCGCAGCGTTTGCCTGCGTATCATCGCATGGACGTGAGCGTGTCGCGACAATTCGAGAGCAGCGCCCTCGTGTGGGATTTGGGTCTGTCGGTGTTCAATCTCTACGATCACAAGAACGTGTGGTATCGCGAATATGTGTTGGACACCAATCCGGTGATCGTGCGCGACGTGATCACGCTCGGCTTCACGCCGACGGTGACATTGAAGGTGGGGTTGAAGTAAAGCTAGTTTGCTTTATCATCAACAAAAAGTTTTGCTCATATGCAGAAGACTCTTCAACGCGGCGTGCTCGCGGCATGTCTGGCCGTGCTCGCTTGCGAAGCCGAATCGCCGCTGCTGCCCGAATCCGAAATGCTGGTTGTGCGCGGCTATCTTTATTCCGGCGAGCCGGTCAAAGACATTCAACTCACCACCACCTATGCAATCAGTTCGGACGACACAAGCGGCCAACCGATCAATGACGCGCAGGTGACGCTCGAGAAGGCGGGCAAAATTTATCCGCTCGCGCTTACGCCCGGCGACAGCGGGTATTACCACTATGCCGGTTATGATTTGACTGTGGAAGCGGCGGATCGCTTCACCATAACGGTTGCGCGCCACGGCCAAGTTGCGAGCGCGACGACCGAGATTCCTCCCGCGCCGAACAATGTGCAAATCTCTGCGACCGAGTTTGTGGTTTCATCCATGGCCACGCCGTTTGATACCTCCGCGATCATTGTCAGTTGGGACAATCCCGACGAGAGTTTTTATTTTGTGACCGTCGAAAATATCGAAGCGGTGCGCACTCCCATCAACGACCTCGGCAATGCGTTTCCACGCGGTGCGGCATTCGTACGCTCACGTCCGATGCGCGAGAACCGCTATGCGATCCGTCGCTTTGCGCTTTCCTATCTCGGGCAACATCGCGTGCGCGTCTACAAAGTCAATCAGGAATACGCGGACCTATACGCTTTCGGCCAACAAGACTCGCGCAATCTCAACGAGCCGCTGACGAATGTCAAAAACGGGCTGGGCGTGTTCGCGGGGTTTAGCAGCGCAGAGGTGAGGTTTAGCGTGCGGAAGGAATAGAACAGCGCAGTCAAGTTCAACTAAACGATTCGTCAAGCCATGCATGCCGCGCGTTCATGGCTTTTTGTTTTCATAATTATTTCGTCGGCATTTCGCCCGCCCCATATTGTACACGCACTCATCGCACTTGTACGTCTTTGTTCATCACCTCCTCCCTCCTATCTGCAAAAAGCCGGAATACCGTGCAGGATTTTGCTTCCAACATTCTGGCAAAATAGTTGCCGATAGCATGGCATTCATATGGCCTTGTGCTTTCTGAAAAGAGCACAAGATTTACGAGTTAATCCAATCATGCTATCGGAGTCTCACATGAAATCAGCAAGCATTTTCACAACAGGATTCTTCCTCGCAACTGCGGCGTTGGCGCAACATGGTATTGACCCGCATTGGTCCACGCTAGCACCGGTGGCGAAGTTCGACGCAAACGCTTCCGCGAAAGGTGCGGTGGCGAACAACATGGTTGTCGATCAAGCGGGGCGCGTGATTATTTTCTATTCCGAACAGGCTCCGGGTGCAAATGCTGCGAAGAATTATTATGCCGGATCGAGCGACAATGGTCAAACCTGGAACGCTCCGGCGCCCACCATGTTTGCTCCCGCAACGAAAACCGTCGGCAATAGTCCGCTCAGCGCGGATCTCGACCGTGAGGGCAACATTCATGTGATTTGGTCGGCGCGCACGCCTTCAGGTTTGTTTTATGCACGCTGGGAGGCGCGCACGCAAACATGGTCGGACACGCTGCGCATCTCGAAAACGGTGCGCTCTCGCATCACCTTCAGCCAGATTACGGTGGATCGCAAGAATCGTTTGCACGCCATGTGGATGGACGGCGAAACGCAAACGCGGCAATATTCTGAAGTCATGTACAATCGCTCAATTGACAACGGCCAGACTTGGAGTGAGCCGCTGCACTTGAGCGAGGATGACAACATGCACTCGGCGTTTCCGATGAGCGATTTCTCCGGCGCAACGAGCGACACGTTGGGCATTGCATGGCGCGATAGCGTCGGCTCGGGTAATTGGGATATCTTCGCGTCATCCACACACGATGGCGGCGCAACCTGGTCGGTTCCAAGCTTGGTGACGGGCGGCAGCGGCATGCAATCCGATCCGAACCTCGTCGTTGACCGAAACGGAATCTTCCATTTGGCTTATCACGAATATCCGCAGAACGGCGGGCCGCAGAGCGCGAGAGTGTTCTACGGAACTTCGACGAACCACGGCTTGAACTGGACGCCCTTCACGCAAATTTCTGAGAGCGGCATGCGCAGCCACCTCGTCAAAACCGCGTATGATTTTCACAATGATCGCGTGTGGATTTTTTGGAAGGATGAGCGCGATTTTGTTTCACCCTTTGATCGCCGTGCGGATCTCGTGGGTATGTCCATCATGCAGGGTGGCACGATTCT
>JABWAN010001134.1 GCA_013361015.1 Candidatus Zhuqueibacterota bacterium
ATTGGAGCCGCTCAATGCCATGGCCGATCGTAGCGCGGGCTTCGTTTGGCGTTTGCAGGGCGAAGCAGGCGACGCCACTGCGATTCGCGTTTTTGCGGAGGAACGCATTCTCTTCAACATGTCGGTGTGGGAATCTCTCGAAGCGCTCTTTGAATACACCTATCGCAGCGCGCATGCCGGCATCTTTCGCAATCGCCGCGAATGGTTTGAAGCTTTGGGCGCGCCCACTTTGGTGCTGTGGTGGATTCCCGCGGGACATCTTCCCACGGTTGAAGAAGCGAAAGCACGATTCGACTTGCTGCATCGCCTCGGCCCCACGCCGCAAGCTTTCAATTTCAAACAGCATTGGAACTTTGATTCCATCTCAATGTAATGAACGCTCGCAACCGCCCTTCTGAATTTGTTATTCGTAAAATTTCTAACTCGAACTTTCGGGCTGGCTGAAAACCCAAACCCTGCGGGCAGCACACGGATCAAAAACGCGCACCGCAACGCCTTTACCGCGTGTGTTTTTGTTCCGTGTGCAGTTCCCAAAACTTTCAGAATTTTATTCTGAGTCGATTCTTTAATACGCTAAAGCATCGGCATCGCGTTTTCGAATTAAAAGTTTTTTATGTTGGGTCGTTGCTCCACCTCCGTGTCATCTTTGCTTGTTTACCTGGCCTTTGTCTTTTCAAGCTAGCTGACTTCAAAGCGATGGCATCCCGCCACCGAGCTGATGTTTTCAAACGAACAAGAGGAGAACCGAACATGTCCGACTTGCGCTACCCTATCGGCCCTTTCAAAAAGGAAGATAATCTTACACCGCAACGCCGTAATGAGTTTATCGAAGAGATTGCCGGCGCGCCTGCAAAATTGCGCGCGGCCGTGCGCGGACTGAACGACAAGCAGCTCGATACGCCCTATCGCGAGGGCGGTTGGTCCCTCCGTCAAGTGGTGCACCACGTTCCCGATAGCCATCTCAACGCTTACATTCGCCTCAAGTGGACGTTGACGGAAAACGAGCCCTCGATCAAAGCCTATAACGAAAAGCTGTGGGCGGAATTGCACGAAGCGCGCACCGCGCCCGTGGAAATTTCTCTCGCGCTATTGGAAGCCGTGCATCAACGCTGGGTGCTGCAATGGCGCGCGCTCAAGCCGGAAGATTTTGCGCGCAACTTCCGCCATCCCGAACACGGCTTGCGTTCATTGGATTGGCTGCTCTGCTTGTACGCTTGGCACGGCCGCCATCACACCGCGCACATCACCTCATTGCGCGATCGTATGGGATGGGATTAGCGCAAGGAGTCAAAACAGAAAAGGAGACAAAGAGCCAAAAGATTAAGAGGACCATTTGAATATCGCCTCCATTTTCCTGAACCGCGCCTCAACACAAATGAACGCTGATTCCGTTTAATTCGCGTTGATGATCGGCTAGTCGCGGTTGGAGATGTGGGAGCGTTGTTTAAGCGAGGCGCCTGACGGAGATTTCAATTGCACAACGTCATTCTCAAACGTTTCGATCACCCCGATGAAGTGCGCCATTTCGAAAAAGGTAAATTCGAATTGGTCAAACTCGGCAACATGACCATCGGCCGCGCGCGTTACGAGCCGGGCTGGAAATGGTCTACGCATGTCAAGCCCGTCGCAGGCACCGCAAGCTGCGAGATTGAGCATGTCGGCATGGTCGTGTCCGGCCGCGCAAAAGTATTGATGAACGACGGCACGGAATTCGAATTGACGCCGGGCGAGTTGTTTTACATTGGGCCGGGGCACGATAGTTGGGTTGTTGGCGACGAGCCGTATGTCTCGCTGCACTTCATGGGCGCGGATGATTATGCGAAATGA
>JABWAN010001135.1 GCA_013361015.1 Candidatus Zhuqueibacterota bacterium
GAAGATGGAGGAAGAGTATGCCTGCACGGCCTGCGTTTGCATCCAGCTTACAAGGAGGAGCAACACCGTCGTTCCGCCGCAAAGGAAGAGCAGGAAAGGCTTCTGCCTCTTAAGAAAGAGCAGATCGCGCTTTATCTGTGCGGCGCCAAAACTCTTCGGGGAAAATTTTTGCAGTGAGTCAATGCGGTCGCGAGAAGAGGGTGAAGCTGGAGGGGTTTCGTGGCCTTCCTCCGTTTGAGCCAAAGCCTTCTGCAGGTCGGTTTTTTTGCGCCGAAAACTCGATCCGAAGAGCGGCCGCGCTTCGATGAGAAGCGTTGGGTCATAGAGCCGCCGCGCAAGAACCCACGCGCCGGCGAGCAAGGCGAGCGCGGGCAAAAATCTACTCAATGCCCAAGAGAAATTTTGTGGAATCAAACTGAAATGTTCGTGTGTAAAGAGCAAAGCGGTGAGAATAACGCTTTCGATAGCGAACCAGCGCAACACTTTTGAAAACCTCCCTGCAACTTTTTTCCCTTGCGAGGCGCTGCGGGGAGTTGGAAGGAGCCGCCGGCGCAACACATATGCTTGCCCGAATGCGAGCAATTGCAATGCGAGCATGAGAGTCAAAGCCGTGAACGCAGCCATTGCTCTTTGTCCCCAGCCGTGCTTGCCTAACAAAAAAAGCATGGCGCCCAAAAGCATCAATGCGAAGGTTTTGAGCAAATGGCGAACGAGGTGATATGGCAAAAGAGCTTGGTGCGCGAGGGGTAACGTGCCGAGAATTTGCGCTTCGCCCGCCGGGCGCAATGTGATCAACGCAAAGGCTTCGGCAGTAAGATAAAAAAGAGGAAGCAAAGCCGCCCAAAGGCTAGCCCATTGTTGTGGAAAATCCGAGGCAGACAAAAAATCCAGGCGATAGCCGATGTCCGCCGGCGAGCGCAACGTGAGGAAGATGAGAATGAGAAAAATGCCGCATAGCTCAATGAGCGTGAGACGGTCAAAGTGCGCACGGATGAAATTGCGATAATAGCGCAGGCGGGTGGCGAGGAGGAGTGGCAGCATATGAGGGCTAGCTAACGAGCACTAAACAATAACCTGCGTCCCCAAATCTTCCAACCCCAGTTCAGCCGCAGTTTGTAAAATTTCGAGTGTCGTGGAATCTCTTAAGTTTCCAATGCTACGGCCAAGCCGTTGCAGAAGCACTTTCCTAAAAGACCGCGATTTCAGACAGACACTAATTCTGCCTCGCAGACTTTTTTTTGCCCACGAAACATACTAATCACACCAAAAGAACTATCGCGTTTTTCGTGTGTTTCGTGGGCGGAAACTCGAAGGTGCCGAAGTAGAATTAAATAGATGATCGCAGAACGAATGCCGATCTGCGACCATCGAGCTACAATCTTGTTTCAATTCGTCCCCTCGGTCTTCAGCCATTGCTTCAGCCAGCCCAGCACAGTCTCGTGCCATTGAATGCTGTTCTGCGGCTTGAGCACCCAATGGTTTTCATCCGGAAAAAAGAGAAACTTGCTGGGAATGCCACGACGTTGCAGCGCGGTGAAAGTGGAGAGGCCTTGCGTATACACCACGCGAAAATCCTGCCCGCCGTGAATGACAAGCATGGGGGTTTTCCATTTGCTGATATGGTCAATGGGATTGTGCTTCGCATAGTTTTCGGGGTTCTCCCACGGCCTGCCCATGTGATCCCACTCCGGAAACCACAATTCTTCAGTGTCATAATACGCCATGCGCTCATCGAGATTGCCGTCGTGCGAGACGAGACATTTGAAGCGGTCCGGCCAATTGCCCGCGATCCAATTGATCATGTAGCCGCCATACGAAGCGCCGAGC
>JABWAN010000102.1 GCA_013361015.1 Candidatus Zhuqueibacterota bacterium
GAGAATCGAGTTGACGGATAAACTAGCTTATGTCGATGGCGAAGTCCCGTTCCCCGGCCCACACAAAATTGCGAAAGATGAAACCGTACTTGACTTTCTCCATCGGATCGAGGCTCTAAATCGAGGCTCCGATCTGCAGGACTTTTTTTTGGTGCGAGGGGAAAACCCGCCAATCCGCTTGAATTTTTTCGGTGATGGTACGGAAGGACTCCCTACTAACGCAACGCGCTTAGAGAACGGTGACCATATTCTAATACCGGCGATTCGAGAGTTTGTTTATGTCCAAGGTGCTGTTCAAAAGCCCGGAAATTTTCCCTACCGTGTGGGTTACAAGGCGATTGACTACGTCGGACTGGCCGGAGCAACCGCTGAAACCGGTAGCCTCGAAAACGTCAAAATTATCCATCGCGACTCCTCCAAAACTGAAGGGGGACTGTATCATGCAGTGAGAAGGGGAGATACTATTGTCGTATCAGCCTCCAGTCGAACAAAAATTACGCAACTCCTTGCCATCTCCTCGCAAATTGCAACACTTCTGATTGCTGCCAAAGCCGTTGGAGCATTTTGAACCCCAAACTTTTGTTGAGCAAAATGGAAGAAAAAGAGGTCAAAATTTTTGATTATTTAGCGGTGATTGTCAAATGGCGCCACCTTTTCGTCATAAATTTTCTCATTGTTTCTGTGATCACAGCCATCATTAGTTTAATTATGCCTAAATGGTACCGTGCCACGGCGGTTATTCTACCCTCGAAAGAGAGTGACATGGAATCGTTCAATCTCGCGGCTCTGGCCGCCAACCTACCGATTAGCGGGCTGGGCTTGAATTTGGGTACGAGCCAGCTCACCAACTTCGTCGCCATCTTGAAAAGCCGAACGGTACGGCAAACCATTGCCGAGCGGTTTCAGTTGCAAAGAATTTACGACCAGGAAGACATCGAGAAAACTTTACAGGAAATGGATGATAATATCGATTTCATTATTGGCAAGGAAGGCCAAATCGTTATTGAAGTTTTGGATAAATCACCTCAGCGTTCTGCAGATATGGCCAATAGTTTTGTAGTGCTTCTAGATAGCATTAACACCAAATTCAAGCTCACACGCGCGCGCAATCATCGCATTTTGGTTGAAAGACGTTTCACAGAGAATATTGAAGCGTTGCATGAGGCGGAACAAAAGCTCAAGATGTTTCAAGAAAAATACGGCGTCATCGACATTCCGGAGCAGACCAAGGCTGCCATTACAGGTGCGGCTGATTTGCAAGCGATGATTTACATGACGGAAGTCGAGTTAGGCATCAAAGAGAAATATTTGAGGTCCGATCACGCGGAAGTGCTCGAGCTCAAGGCTAAGCTTGATCAGTTGAAGCGAAAGCTAGGGGAATTGCAAACGGGTACTTTGCATGAAAACACCAATGGTACAGCCGGCACTAGCAGCATCTTCATTCCTTTTAATGCCGTTCCGGATCTCGGCTTGCAGTATGCCAGGCTTTATCGCGATATGGTCGTGCAAAATAAGTTATACGAAGTCATCTTTCAAATGTACGAGCAAGCCAAAATTCAAGAGTCTAAAGATACTCCCACCATCCAGGTATTAGATGCAGCGCAACTGCCGCTACGCAAGTCCAAGCCCAAACGCACCTTTCTGGTCTTAGGTGGGGGATTGATTAGCTTTTTTATCACGGCGCTCTACGTGTTCACGCGCGAATTTCTCTCCCGCCTCGAAAACAGTGGCAGTGTCAAAGCCATGCAATGGCAATGGATTCGTGAGCAAATTCATGCTGATTGGTCTAGAATACGCCGTCGCTGAATTTTTTTGAATCCATGCTCATGAACTCCTATCCCGCCACCGTGGAAAGCAATTCGTATCCTCGTCTTTCCCCAACGCTTTTGCTAAGCCTTCTTTTGCTGCAAGCATGCTTCGTCACGCTTTTGCTGTTCGAACAGTATACCGCGCTGCTTGTTGCTGTGGGCGGCACTTTGTTTGTGCCTTACTATCTTCAACGCACGGTCAACAGTATTATCTTGTTGCCAATTTTTCTGTATATGCCGATCGCATTGATGGAAGGCGTGAGTCTGCAATTATCCGAGTTGGGTGCCATTCTTCTTATCTTCAGCGGATTCGCTGCCATCTGCCTAACTGAGGTGGAAAAGCGCTATACGTTTCCAGCATTTATTCCCATCATGTTCATACTGCTCGGCAGCGTGTTCTCCCTTAAGAACGCTCGAGCCCCAATCGCCGGCTTGTTGCTCTTTTTCAAACATATTGAAGCTTTTGTGGTCGTCTATTTTGTGGTCGTTAATTTTTTATATGAGAAAAGAGATTTTCGCAGAATTCTATGGGCGATTGCATGGGGAGGCGTGACGGCCGGTATTCATGGCATTCTGCGCTTTCAGCTTGGCTTGGAGACGCGCGTCTTCGCTTTGCATGGTGGCATGTATGGCGGCTTTATTGGAATGGCGATCGTCTCTGTAATTGCTTTGTCTTGGTCCGAGCGTCGGCCTCCCTTGCGTTACATGCTTTGGGCGATGTTACCAGTTATGGTCGTTGCTCTGCTGTTAAGCCAAACACGTGCATGGACATTCGGGACCTTGTTTGCAGTGTTGCTGATTGTATTTCTCCATGGCGCCAAATCCGGAAAATTCAAAATAGTATTCGGCTTAGCGATGCTCGGAGGTATAATTGTTTGGCTTATACAAAATGGATTATTTGGGATGATTTCCTCGGGTAGCTTAGAAGGCGCTGCGGGAAAGGCTTTACAGACCGGGCTATTGGAATCTGATGACAAAGCAAAATTGCTTTCCGGCCTCATGCGCCCCATTGTTTGGTGGTATGGCTTTAAAGCTTATCAACCGTTTCCGCTGTTGGGGGTAGGTTTGGGAAATCTTCGCTTCCGCAATATGTTCACTGGCGAGTTAGGATGGCCCGATGATGAAGACGCAGGTTTTGTGGATAATCAATACTTCAATGTACTTTTTGAAACCGGTATTCTGGGCGCAATCGGTTGGATTTGGTTAATAGTTTTGATCTATCGGCGGCTCAAGAGCCTGAAGCTGATTGCAAACGACAAGGAATGGCGGGCCACTGCGTATGCACTGATTGGCATCCTTGTTTTGTGGGCGATTGGCGGGCTCTTCTGGGTGCTAGATTATGCGCATGAGTCTACCGTTATGCTGGCTTTTCTGTTTGCCATGGTCATCGCGGCAGAACGAAGTTGTCGACATACCCAAACCAATTCTTCTTCTCTATCTCACGAGCGGGACCCTTCCCGAATAGTATTATGAGTTCGAGCGAAAAATCATATGGAGAAGATTCGAGGCAGCAAAGCGATTTTCCCCAACATGATTTATCTGCTAGACCTCAACTGACCCAACGTCTGGCACAAAATAGCATCGCAGCATTTTTGAGCCAGTTGCTTACACTTTTGGCCAATACAGGCATTACAGTAATCTTAGCGCGCAGTCTCGGAGAGAGCCAGTTCGGATTGTTTTCCTATGGGTTGGTGTTCGTAAATTTATTTGCCATGCTGGCTGATTTTGGGATGAAGCCGATTCTAGTTCGAGAGCTTTCTCGCGATCATTGGCAGTCGGGAGAGTTACTAGGGAATGCCGTTCTGATAAAGCTGTTCCTTTCCGGGTTAACGATCGGACTGGCGATTGTGGCTTCCTGGTTTTCTGGACATCCTCGCGAGTTTGTTCTCGTTATCGCCATGTTTGCTTGCAATGTCTTGGTGACCTCAAAGTTGTTTGCATTGCGAATTGCGTTTGAAGCTCCGTTTCACGCAAACTTGCAGATGGCAGTGCCTATGTTATTGCAGTTATTGGATAACCTCCTCTCTTTTGTTGTGCTCTACGTTTTGGCTTTGCAGGATGCGTCTTTGCAAGTTTTGGTGCTTGCTTATGTCATGTGCAACGTGCCTGGAATGTTGTTGACGATTCACTTGGCACGACGGCGTGTTCACTATCAGTTCACTCCGAATCCGGCTTTGATTCGGTTCATCCTGAAAGAATCTTTGCCGATGGGAATCTATATTTTCATCATGACCCTGTATAACAGCATTGACGTTCTCATGTTGGAAGCATGGCTGGGGGAAAGTGCAGTCGGCCAATACGCGGCTGCGACGCGCCTTGTTACACCACTGCTCTTTATTCCACATGGTGTGGTAGTTTCCTTGTTCCCGATTTTTTCACGCTACCACGAAAGTTCCCCCCAGCACGTCGCGTTCGCTCTCAATCTTGCCCTGAAAATCGTGAGCCTTATTGCTCTGGCATTGGCGATTTGCTTTTCCTTCTGGGGAGAATCAATCATCACGTTGCTTTATTCCGAGCGTTATCACGGTGCCATAGTGCCGTTGGTCATCATGATGTGGGGACAGATTTTTTTCTTCCTAAATTTCTTTTTTGTTGATACGTTGACCTCAGTTGATCAACAGCGCGTTAACTTCACGGCGGCAGCGGCCATGCTCTTGATTAATGCTGGGACGCTCGTAGTGTTGATTCCGAAATTTGGCCTCCCCGGAGCGGCTCTGGGCAAGTTGATTTCCTCCGGGTGCGGCTTCGCAATTTTATTCCGCGCCATTTGTAAAAACTTCAACGTACATGTGAAAGGCTTTCTCCTTCGTGCCACGCTTGTCGGCAGCCTGTGTGCCTTGGGACTGGCTTTTTTTATGAAGCTTCAGCCACTTGCTTCGATTATAGCTGCGCCAATATTGTTTGTGTCATTGGTTTTGACTCTGAAGGTTTTCGACAAAGAAGAAATGGCGATTTTTCGTTCTGCCATACGGACTTCGTTTCCCCTTTTCAAGCCATGAAAAAGCGCGTGGCGTTGTTGCGTGGCAATTCACTAAATCCCTATGAAATGCAATCGTATGCGCCGTTGCTGCCGGAGTGGGATTTGGTCGGCGTCACCACGTGGGATAATCAATTCGCTGCCGAGAACATACCGGTGCCGGTGCACAGGGTGCACGCGTATACGGAGCTGATGAAATTGTTGCCACGCGCTCTGCGCAAGTACCCCGATTTCGCTCTGCGCCAGCTTCTGGAGCTGCAAGTTCCGTGCATCAATCTCATAAAACATCTGCAGCACTTCGACATCATTCACACCGCGGACGTGCAATACTATTATTCCTATCAAGCGGTACAAGCGAAGAAACGCTATGGTAACAAAGTGATCGTAACGCAATGGGAGAATATCCCGTTCGCGCTCGAAAGAAGGCGCGCTTCACAAATTCGCAATCGCGAGACCATCACGCACGCGGATTTATTTCTTGCAATCACTGAACGCGCCAAAGAGGCTTTGCTGCTTGCCGGAGCAGCCGAGGAAAAAATTCGCGTATTGCCCATGGGCATTGATATGGAAAAATTTCACCCGGCCCAACGCGAAACAACCTTGTGCGACAAACTCGGGATTGCGGCAACGGACCGAGTCATTCTTTATGCCGGCCGGCTGGCGCGTTCCAAAGGGCTCGTCGAATTACTTTGCGCCTTCGCGCGACTCTTGAAAGATACCGATATGAAAACCCAAGCGCTCAAGTTGCTGTGTGTTGGCACAGGCGATTCCGAATTTTTTAGTCGCTTTAGCCAGCGGCTTGGTATCGCCGAACAGGTACAAATGATCGGCGGCATTTCATATGATCACATGCCCGCCGTGCACAATCTCGCCGAGGTTTTTGTGCTGCCCAGTTTGCCGACGCATTATTGGCGCGAGCAATTGGGCATGGTGCTGTTGGAAAGCATGGCATGCGGCAAAGCCGTCCTCGCAACTCTATCCGGCTCCATCCCGGAAGTCGTTGGCGAAGCCGGCGTTTTGGTTCAGCCCTACGATCATTTCTCGCTCTATCTCGCGCTGCGAAGATTGCTCTCGGATGCAATACTGCGCGAAGAGTTGGGACGCAAAGCACGTGCGCGCATGGAAACGCATTTTGATCGCATGCAAATCGCAGCCAAAATTGCGGAAGCGTATCGAGCGGTTTTGGCCTAGCGCAAGGATCAAACCGGGATGCGAGTCTGAGGCGCAGATTAAAATAATGCTTTGTTGTGAAGCCAGCACATGCCAGGCTTCAGAATTTTCGCACACCAGCTACAAAATCTCTCGAGTTGTTTGTGACTCTTTCGATTATTATCGTCAATTACAACACCCGCGAGCTGCTGCGCGCATGTCTGCAATCCGTCTTCGAGCAAACGCGCGAAATTGCTTTCGAGATTATCGTCATTGACAATGCCTCCACTGATGGCAGCCGTGAAATGCTGCGTGACGCTTTTCCACAAGTTCACGTTATTCATAACGAGAACAATCGCGGTTTCGCGGCCGCCAACAATCAAGGGATTCGGCTCGCCACCGGCAAATATATTTTGCTGTTAAACTCGGATACCGTCATTCTTGATCGCGCCATTCAAAAGACCCTGCTGTACATGACGGAGCATTCGAAAGCAAACATTGTCGGCTGCAAGTTGCTCAATCCCGACGGCACTTTGCAGCCTTCGTGTCGCAGCTTTCCCACGCCGTGGAACTTGTTCTGTGAAGCCTCTTTTCTCTATTTGCTGTTCAAGCGCACGCGACTGTTCGGAACGTATTACATGAGCCATTTCGATCACAATACTTCTCGCCGAGTGGATTTCGTCATGGGCGCTTTCATGCTCATCAAACGTGAGGTATTTGAGCACGTCGGTCTGCTCGACGAAGAGTATTTCATGTATACGGAAGAAATGGATTGGTGCTATCGCGCCGCGCAACTTGGTCATCAGGTGCATTTCACTCCGGCGGCCCGCATCATTCACGTGCTGGGGGGCTCGACCAGCAATCGCCAAAGTTATTTCGATCAGCTTCACCTCAGCCAAATGCGGTTTATTCGCAAACATTTTCGGGGTCTCAAGAAAGTGCTTGGACTCTCGTTAAAACGCTTCGGCATTGCGTTGCGCATACCGGTTTATGGTTTGGTCGGGATGCTGCCCGGCAAGCGTGATCTCATGAAAAAATCCTTAACGTACGCTCGCGTGTTAATGAAAGCCTTGCGATGAGCGCTCGTGTTTTGCGCATTTTGCAGATTTGCCCGCGCATACCTTATCCGCTGCACGACGGTCGCGCGTTGAGCATTTTTAACATCACCAAGCATCTGGCTTTGCGCGGGCATCGCGTTCACATGGCCACGTTCGATATCGGCGAAACGCCGACGTTTGACGAATTGCGACAATACTGTGAGCTGACCACACTGCCACACGATTTGAAGAATCGCTGGCAAGGAGCGTTGCTGAATCTGCCCTCGCGCGTGCCCTACAATATGGCCAAATATCGCGCGCCGGAGATGTTTCGGAAACTGGAAGAAATTGTGGTGCGCGACCAATTCGACGTTGTGCATGTCGATCACGTACACATGGCGATCTACGGCACCCTTCTAAAAGAAAAGTTCGGCGTGCCGATCGTGATCCGCGAGCATAATTTCGAAGCCACCATCATGGCGCGTTTTGCCGAAAATCAAAAAAATCTCGTGCTCCGCGCCTACGCGCACCTGCAATACCGCCGGCTTTTGCGCTATGAAGCGGACATGTGCTCCCGCTTTGATCGTTGCGTGATGATCACGGCCGAGGACGAGCGGCGTTTGTTGTCGGTTTCACCGCAAGCGCGAACCACGGTCATTCCCGCGGGCGTGCAGCTTCCCGTTTTGCCGGATCGCGCCGCGGAAACACCGCACAATATTTTGTTCCTCGCGTCATTGGATTGGCGGCCCAACGTCGAGGGGTTCCTTTGGTTTTATCAGCAAATCTTGCCCATGGTGTTGCAGCAAGAACCGAAAGCCAAAGTCACAGTTGTTGGCAAAGGCGCTGCCCCGGAGCTCGAGCAGCTTTCACATCCGAACGTAAACTTTGTTGGTTTTGCGCATGATCTCTCAGAATATTTCGCACGCGCGCAAGTCTGCATTGTGCCCTTGCTCACCGGCGGAGGCATGCGTCTCAAAATTTTGGAAATGTTCGCCCATGGCAAGTGTGTGGTCGCCACGCCCGTGGGGTGTGAGGGCATTGCCGTGCAAGACGGCCGCGAATTGCTCGTAGCAGAACGCGCGGAGACGTTTGCGCAGCAAGTTCTGCGCGCTTTGCAAACCCCCGGCTTGCGCGCAAGCTTGGGAGCGAATGCTCGCACGCTGGTGGAAACGAGATATGATTGGCGCCAAATTGCGGCAGATTTCGAGCAGGTATATTGGGAGGTCAGCAAATAAGGAGGTAATGTCTCGCTCGTTGGTGGAGAACGTATTGCGGCCAGTTCTGAATGACTCCGAGGCTCCGCGCAAAATGCTAGGTTTGTCTTTTTTGTTCTGTCGCTGCTCGACCGAGGGTTCTTCTCTGCTTGTTTACCGAGGTGGCCTCTTCGTGCGAGGTGGCTCGGAGTCGAGAGCATGAACGCGTCTCTGTAATGTGCCATACAAAAGGAAGCCTGGTTTGTCATTGGGCGCCAGCCAACCCTCCAAAAGGCTCTGCATGACATTGCCGTTGTCTGCTCGTAATGGCTCGCCACCTCGTATGAGAGCGCACGCTTTTGCTTTTTGAAATCTGCGCAGCGCTTTAGCCACCTCGGTGCACTAGCCCCCTCGGTAAACAAGCGCAGATGATCCTCAAGAACGAGCAGCGACCAACCAAAAAGTCGAAAGCGCGCTACCGCATTGCCCCGAAAGCCGGTCTGCTGCCCTCCGTAACTGAGGCATTGCATGATGATTCCGCTTTGCACTGCATCAAAGTTATGACTATCTTTCGACTGCGCCATTTTGCGAATGAGGCGAGAAGAGCGCGAAGCGTAAGGAATCGCTCACAGGATTTTTCTGAGTGAAAACCGCAAATCCGTGCAAAGTGAAATTGATAAACTTTGCAGTGAGCACGCGGTCGTGGCGAAATACAACCGGCAAACGTCCGCTCGTGAGCGTGGAAGGATTTGTACAGCACGCAGGCCCTGCACAAAACACCTGAAGCACAAACATGAATTGGGTTGAGATCATTTTCTGGCTGTGCTGTTTTCTGGTAATGTACACTTATATTTTGTATCCCGCCCTTTTACTCGGCCTTTCCATTTTTCGGCGCAAATATCGCCGGGTGGACGATGACTATTTTCCCACCGTGTCTTTGTTGATCGCGGCTTACAATGAAGAAGCCGTCATCGCTGAGAAGATGAAGAATTGTTTGGCGCTGGATTATCCCAAAGACAAATTGGAAGTTCTCGTCGGTTCAGACGGCTCGGATGATCAAACCAACGCTATTGTCGCGAATTATTCCCAAGACCGTATTAAGCTTTTTCCGTTCCAACAGCGACGCGGCAAAGCTGCAGTCTTGAACGATATAGCTGCTGCCGCACAAGGCGAAATCCTGATTTTTTCCGACGCGAATTCGATGTATCGTCGCGACGCCGTGGTTCGTCTGGCGCCACATTTTGCGGATTCCAAAGTCGGCGGAGTGTGTGGACGGCTGGTATTACTTAGTGAAGCGCATCAGATCGACGCAGAGGGGGAACGTTTTTACTGGGACTATGAAAATTATCTGAAGCATCTCGAAGGAAAACTCAAAACCGTTTTTGGCGCAAATGGCGCCATCTATGCAATTCGACGGCATTTGTTTCAAGCGTTGCCATCCCACAAAGTCGTAGCGGACGATTTCTTGATTCCCTTGAAAGTCGTGGAGTCCGGCTACGACGTGGTTTATGACAAAGACGCCGTGGCTTGTGAGTTCGCGGCGGAAAACCTAAGCGCAGAGTTCAAACGCAAAGTCCGCATCGGTGCAGGTAATTTTCACGGCATTCGGGAGATTCTCCCGTTGCTGAACCCAAGACGTGGTTTCGTGGCGTTCGGTTTATGGTCGCATAAAATCATTCGCTGGCTCGTGCCGTTTTTTTTGCTCACGATTTTCGGCGCGAACTTCGCGCTTTTGGGCAGGCTGGTTTACGATGTTCTTTTTGTGCTGCAACTATTTTTTTACGGTGTGGCATTCATGTCCTGGCAATTGGACCGTCGCGGCACCCAACTGCCGATTTTGATTTATCCCTACTACTTCGTTACAGTCAACATCGCGCTGCTGCTCGGATTTTTTAAGTTTCTCACCGGCTCGCAAAAACCGGCATGGGCGCGAACGGAACGCTGAGGTTCGCATGTCGAAACCGGTTGAGAAAGTTGTGCTTTTTTGCTCTGACTTCCTCACGATCAACGCGACATTTTGGCTTTGGTCCAGGCTGCGCGTACATGCTGGCTTTTTCTCCGAACCCCTCCCGCAACAATTTTTGATTAATGCACTCGTTATTTTTCTGTTTTGGTTTTTGCTTCGTATTCATTGCATCAAATCCTCATCGTTCTCACGTTGCTTTTCCAGCTCATCCTCGCTCATCGGTCGCTCGTCCTGGGCCTGCCGGTACGCCAGCCAGAGGGTCGCGCCGAGGAGCAGCGTGGCGGTGGCGATGATGTAGAGGGTCATGGTTTCCCTTTCTCAATCGCCGTAGCGTTGGCCTTCGCGTCGCGCTGCGCCCGCGCTGCCTCACGCTTTATGCGCGCTTGCTCGAGA
>JABWAN010000103.1 GCA_013361015.1 Candidatus Zhuqueibacterota bacterium
CAGAAGTTGATTAAGAAGATGGGTTGAGTTTTGAACATGCGGCGCACTTTAAAAGTGCGGCGCACGTTGCTCCGTACGATAATGTTGATACAGCAACCCCGCAGCCAATGCGCCGCTGAGGTGCCACAGCGCGTGGCCTTGCAGCCAGCTCTGCGGCCAGCAGAAAATTTTGGTGAGATCGAGCAGAAAAATAATGAAACCGATCACGATGATGAGGAATGCGCCCGTGAGGTAGCCGCGCTTTCCGTGTTGCCGGGCTGCGCCGCTGGGCCAGTACGCCAGCGCCAATGCGCCGAGAACCAACATCGCAAAAAGATAACGCCGCAACACGGGCAGCACGAGGAGTAGGAGCGCGAGCACGGTATTCATCACAACATAAAAAACGACGAACTTCCGTGCACGCAAAGTCGTGACGCGGGCAAGATTATACAGTAGAATAAAACACGCGAACAAGTACATGCCCATCACGTCGAAGAATTGTCCGGCGAATGTGAGCGAGGCGTGATAGAACGTGCTGCCGAGCCCGATGCACAAAAGCGCAATGCCATACACGTTCGCATAAGCGCGCGTCGCCGTCATGCGATTCGCGCCGCGCAATGGCGAATGCGCCGCCGTGTCGTGAGCATTTGCCGCCAGCACCAGCAAACCGGCGAGCACAAACCCGAGCGAGGACCAAGTGTTTGCAGGCTGCGCAATCGTGCCCGGGCGAATGGCTTCGCAAAAGCACCAATCGGGCATGCAAGTGGCAGGTCTCCAATCGGACCAAAAGTATTCGCAGCGACTCAATGTGAGCAAGGTGGCTAGCACCAGCGCGAAAGCAAGTAGTGCCAGGTGGATCGGCTTGGGCTTTGACATGAACAGTTAGGCTTGTGTTGAACAGTCCCTAAAACGTGGCATGGCATCGCACCTTCACCGGCACGCTTTGAGGAATCGAGCCATCCGCGCTATTTCTGTAATCAGGCCTGACGAGCATATGATAGCTGTAATCGAGCAGGATATCAATAACTACTTCTGCGCCAAACTTTATAAACGCGGTTTGCTGATCTTCTAGTCCATTGCAGTTTGCCGGCCAATCGGATTTTCCGAATTAGGCGTAGGCTCCACAGCCAGAGTAGCCTCCACATGAGAAAACAAACAAAGCGCAAGCCCAAGGCGTCATCGCCGCGCTCGGCGAATATGCGAAGAGCTGCAACGAAGCGGGGAGCGAGAATGTGCCGCGGATTTTAAAATTTTTTGAATCCGCTGAATCTGCTTCTTCCGCCTACAAAAGCTTTTGGGTAAGCAGATTGAACGGACGAAGCAGATAGGGTTTGAACGCAACCCCAAATTGCGTTGTCATTCAGAAAGCATCTTCGTAAGACAAGCCGCCGGGTTCATGCTAAAAAAATTCTTTGGAATGACAAATCCAATAGTCGTCGAACACCCAACGGAGGAGCAATGAAAACCTTTTCAATCACACTGCTGTTTGCCGTGCTCGCGCTGGTGGGTTGCCAGCAACCCTCAAGTGAAGAAGCGCTCAAAGCCAAAGCGCAAGAGCTGGCGCAGAAGTTCATTATCGTGGACACGCACGTGGACGTGCCGTATCGGCTGCGCGAGAAGATGGAAGACATCTCCGTGCGCACCGCGGGCGGTGACTTCGACTACGTGCGCGCGAAAGAAGGCGGGCTGAATGCGCCATTCATGTCGATCTACGTGCCCTCGGAATATGAAAACAAAGGCGCGAAAGCACTCGCGGATACACTCATCGACATGGTGGAAAAACTTGCGACCGACTGGCCGGACAAATTCGCGATTGCAAAATCGGTCGCGGACGTGCGCGCGCAATTCGCACAGGGACTCATTTCGTTGCCAATGGGCATGGAAAATGGCGCGCCGCTCGAAGGCAATCTCGAAAATCTCAAACACTTCTATGAGCGCGGTATTCGCTACCTCACACTCACGCACGGCCAGGACAATCACATTTGCGACTCCTCCTATGACACCACGCGCACGTGGCACGGACTGAGTCCCTTCGGCAAAGAAGTGGTGGCGGGGATGAATCGCCTCGGCATCATGATCGACGTGTCGCACATTTCCGATGACGCATTCTATCATGTAATGGAACACACCAAAGCGCCGGTGATTGCTTCGCACTCTTCATGCCGTTTCTTCACACCGGGCTGGGAGCGCAACATGGACGACGAGATGATCAAACGTCTCGCGCAAAACGGCGGCGTGGTGCAAATCAATTTTGGCTCCTCGTTCATCAATGATACCTATCGCAAAACGGGCGAAAAGCTTTGGCAGTACTTTCAGGAACACCAGCTCAACCCTGCCAGCGCAGAGGGCAAAGCGTTCGCAGAGAAATTCAAAATAGAAAATAAGCTGGAGTACGCGGACATAACTGAAGTGGTCGCGCACATCGATCATGTCATCAAACTCGTGGGCGTGGATCACGTCGGCCTCGGCTCGGACTTCGACGGCGTGGGCGACTCGCTGCCCATCGGTTTGAAGAGCGTGTCCGATTATCCGAACTTGATCGCGGAGTTATTGAAGAAAGGATATTCGGAAGAAGATATCGAAAAGATTTGTTCGGGGAATGTGTTGCGCGTGTGGTCACAGGTGGAAGAAGTCGCGCAACAGTTGCAAGCGAGCAATTAAAAATCGGCCACGAAAGCACACAGAAAAACACGGGAAAATTTCCGTGAAATTCTGTGTGCTTCCGTGGCTAAATATTCTTACCAACTCCCCGACGCGCCGCCGCCGGAAAAGCTGCCGCCACCACCGGAGAAACCGCCGCCCGACGAGCCTCCCCATGATGAGCTTCCCCATGATGAGCTGCTCCACGACGAGCCGCGACTCCATGAGCCGCCGCGTCCGCGTTTGAGCTGCGCACCTGCCCACTGCTTCGACAATTTCTTCTCGGCTGCCTGCCCGGCTTTGGTCGAGCGCATCCAAACCTTGAGCGCGCCAACGACGATCACATACAAACCAAAGAGAATGCCTCCGCCCACAACGCCAAAGCTCACCATCGGAAACGCCAGCCAAAAGGGCATCAGAAAAAAATAGAGAAACCAGCCCGCACCTCCGCCCGTGACAATGCTGATCACCGTGAAGACGCCGACCACGAGCATAAAGATACCGAAGAAGATGAGCTTGAAGACCCAATCCGGTTGGGATGAGTCTTCCTCTTCGGGCGCAACGTATGATCCTTGAAGCGCGGCGAGCATGGCGTGCACGCCCTCGCGCACGCCGGCTTCGTAGTCGCCTTCTTTGAAGCGTGGCACGATTTCATTGCGAATGATGCGGCCGCACGTGATGTCCGGCAAGTCGCCTTCGAGGCCGTTGCCGACTTCGATGCGTACTTTGCGGTCAGCGCGCGCGATGAGCAGTAGCACGCCGTTGTCGTTATCAGCGCGCCCAAGCTTCCACGTTTCAACAACCTTGATGGAATACTCTTCCAACACCGCGCCTTCCAAGCTCGGAATAATGAGCACCGCGACTTGATTGGAAGTGGAATCTTCGTGCGCTTTGAGTGTGGCTTCCAATTCCGCGATTGTGCTTTGCGAGAGCATATGCGCATGGTCATTCACGTGGCCGCTGAGATACGGCACCTCAAGAGTTTGCGCGTGCGCAGTGAAGCTGCAAAGGCCAAAAAGCAAAATGAGCGTCAATCTTTTTTTCCAAAAGAAAAAACGCTCACGCAAAGACGCTAAGTCGCAAAGGTTCGCAAAGAAAGCGGTTCGCATTTTCTTTGCTTCTCTGCGGCTTGGCGAGCGCCTTTCTTTTTGGCTATGAGACACCCATGCTGCGGAGAAAGATTGGACTACTTTGGTCATACTTTTCCCCCTCTCATGCGCAGCGTGTTCGCCAGCTCGTCGGTATCATCTTCACGCCGCAGCACGCCTTGCTTTTGCAACAATACGCCGCATTTGTGGACCGCTACGAGCAAGCCTTCGGCGGGCTGGCCGGTGCGCATTCCCGCCACAATCGTTTGCACCACTTCTTCCCACTCTGTGGGCGCAACTTTGGCATTGATGCCCGCATCGCCCAACACCACGACTCTTCTTTCGAAGAGGCTGAGAAAAATCAGAATGCCCGTGTGCTCGCGCGTGCGAAATACTTCTTCAGAAAGAAAGGCTTCGAGCGCTTGTTGTTGCACGCGCCGCTGCAGCGTTGCGGCACCCGCAAAAAATCTTTTGGCGGAGGGAAGCGTCATCGTAAGCAGCATGCCCAAGCCCTGTGCGAGAAAAAGCAGCAACAGCGCTTGCACGAGGCTGAATGGCAACCAAACCGACGTGAGCAAGTAGGCCAGAACGATGGCGCTCCACACCAATGCACTCAATGCAAAACCACCGCGCCACAGCGCAGCTTCATAATCATCGCTGCTCGCAACCACGAAGGGAACAATCTCGCCGGCGGTTTGGCCTTCTGCAGCTTTGACCGCGGCAGCGATGCGTTCGAGGTCCGTTGAGGTGAAAAGTCGCGACAATGTCGAGGGCATGCAGAAAATTCCAATTGCGAAAGGATCAAAGCGGTTGGAGTGAAGAAAGCTGATCGTTCATTCAACTATGTTTAGTGGAAGCAAAACGATAATCGCCAAAACCATTAACAAATAAGAAGCTTTGCTTTTTGCCGCCCATCGTTTCGCTCGTGATGGCTTTGCGACGGCGCAGCGCGTGCACGTCATTCATTTCTTCCTATAACTCCGCTTGTGCGCCGCATGGATCTTCTTCCATTGTTCCTTCAATTTCAACTCGGCCATGAGGTCGCCTTTGCGGTTTTGATACGCAATCTCTTTTTGCAGCTTCAAATAACTTTCATAACGGCGGGAATCGAGCGTGCTGTCTTCCAGCGCGGCTTGCACGGCGCAACCGGGTTCCGCTTGATGTTGGCAATCGCGAAAGCGGCATTGTCCCGCGAGCGCGAGAATATCTTCGAAAGTATCACCCAAGCCCTCGCCGCTGCTCCAAAGCTGCAGCTCGCGCATGCCGGGCGTGTCCATGAGCACGCCGCCGGTGGGCAAAAGGATCAGCTCGCGATAAGTCGTCGTATGTCGCCCGCGAGAGTCATTGGCCCGCACCTCTTTCACTCTCTGCCGCTCTTCTCCCAACAGTTGATTGATGATCGTAGATTTGCCCACGCCGGAAGAGCCGAGCAATGCGCCGGTTTTACCGTGGCTAAGATAAGGCCGCATCGCTTCCACGCCTTCCTTGCCCAGCGCGCTCATCATGAGGATCGGCACGCCGAGCGCCACGGATTCGACTTCCTGCAACAGGCCGGGAAGATCGGCGCACAAATCGATTTTGTTTAGAATGACGATCGGGTTCGCGCCGCTTTCCCACGCGAGCAAGAGATAGCGCTCGAGACGTTTCAAATTGTAATCGCCGTCCAAACCCGAAACCAAAAACACGTTGTCGATATTCGCAGCCACGACTTGCTCTTCGACTCTTTCTCCGGGTGCTTTGCGCACGAACTTGCTTTTGCGCGGCAGCAGCGCGTGAATCGTTGCCGCGCTCTCTTCGAGGCGCGGACGAATAGCTACCCAGTCGCCCACCGCAGGCAAGTCTTGCGGACTATCCGCGAAGTAAAGCATCTTGCCCGTGACTTCGCCGCGCAACTCGCCGTGCGCAGTGAGCAACGTATACGCGCCTTTGTGTTGAATTGCGACGCGGCCGGCCTCGTAGCCTTCTAGCGCGAACGGTGCAAAATGCTCCGCGAAGAAATCATTCCAGCCCAGGGCGGCGAGGGCTTGTGGGTTTGCAGATTCGGACATAACGATATGCCATTTCAGGCAAGCGCCTGCACACTTTTTTTATGGCTTGTCGCTGCTTCACCGAGGGTTCTTCTTTGCTTGTTTATCTCACCTTTCTCTCTTCGAGCGAGGTGGCTTCAGAGCAGAAACGCCGCGGCAAAACCGACTCACGACCGGAAAATAAAATACACCGCGCCGACCAAACAGAGCAGAGCATAAAAATAATCCTGCTTGATCGGCTGGTTCATATAAAAAATCGAAAACGGCACGAAGATCGATAGTGTGATGACCTCCTGCAAGATCTTAAGCTGCGCCAAACTGAGCGTGGAAAAGCCGATGCGATTGGCCGGCACTTGCAAGAGATATTCGAACAGCGCAATGCTCCAACTCGCGATCGCTGCGATATACCATTTTTTATCGTGGAGATTGCGCAAATGGCCATACCACGCGAAAGTCATGAATACGTTGGAAAGCACGAGTAACACAATCGTACGGAGCAAAACGGACATCAACTTCCTCACCAATAGTGAGCAGCAATTTGTGTTTCTTCATTAAAGAAAAAATCTCGAAGAAAACCGCGCAAAAAGTATGGAAAGAATCAAACCTCAAACCGCTCGCCCGCCATGGCCACAAAGCCGTCGGGATTCGTGAACGCGACCTCGGGCTTGTACTCCTTCGTGTGGCCGATCGCAGCGCAGCCGACCTCGCCTTTCTTGTTTACGGCGACGAATTTGTCCGTGAAATCGATTTTCACCCCGAGGCGCTTGTTGATTTCAACGATGCGGCGGCACGCTTCCAAACACGCTTTGGTGGGGTGCATGCCTTGCCGCATGAGCTGCACGATGTAAAAGCTGCCGCACGTGCGAATGACTTCTTCGCCGCGGCCGGTCGCACCCGCGGCGCCGACTTCGTTGTCAACGTACAAGCCCGCGCCGATAATAGGCGAGTCGCCGATGCGGCCGGGAATTTTATAGGCCAGCCCGCTCGTCGTCGTAATGCCGGCAACATTGCCTTGCGCATCGACGCCGAGCACGTTGATCGTGCCGGTTGGCCGGCCCGTGCGGTCACGATAAACACCATCCGCGGGCGGCAACCAATCATCTTCCGTGCTCAGATTCTCTTTCCACTTCAACCACTCCAAGCGCGCTCTTTCCGTGAGCAAGTTTTCAACTTGAAAGCCGTGCGCAATCGCGAAACGCTGCGCGCCGTGCCCAACGAGCATCATGTGATCCGTGCGCTCCAACACCAAGCGCGCGACGCTCGACGGCGTTTTGATGCCTTCGAGCGCGGCGACACAACCGGCTTTATGCGTCGGGCCATACATGCACGAAGCATCGAGCTGCACCACGCCTTCTTCATTCGGAAGACCGCCATAGCCGACGCTCATGTCCTCGGGATCAAGCTCCGTGACGTTCGCGGATTTTTCAATCGCATCCAAAAGACTGCCGCCGTTCTTTAGAATTTCCCAGCCCGGCGCATTCGTCTTCGTGCCCCAATCTTCACCGCGACTGCACACGAGCACGGGCAGCTTGCCCATGGCGCGGGCCGCTGCGCGCGTTTTACTGGTGATGATCGCTGGAAAAGCCGTGACTGCGGGCAAAGCCGCCCACATTCCGGCGACGGATTTCAAAAAGCCGCGACGCGAAACTTGAGTCATGATGCTCCTCCTTGTTTGAACATTACACTTTACACGTTGCACTGCTTACACGTGTAAAGTGCAACGTGTAAGGTGTGGGGCTTGTCTTGTAGAATGACTTATGGTGTCTTCTTTCTCTCTTTCAACAAGCTGCCCCAAAATTTGTCGTAGGGATGCACGTTGTCCGTCGGACCGCGCACATCGACGACGGTATTGCCTTCGTTATACCAGCGGAAGATGCCGCCCTGCAAATTAAATGCGGCAGGCACGTTTCTATTCTGCAACTCCCTCTGCACACGCCGCAAGAAGAGCGAACTGCGATAACCCACGGAGCAATAGAACACGACATTTTTGTTTTTGAGCGAGTCGCTGTATTGCGCGAGGAATTGCTCCGCGGGCAACTCCGGATCGATTTGAATGGCTCGGGCGAGATGGCTGACGTTATATTCCTCCGCCGGGCGCGCATCGAATAAGACATAGCGCGACGAATCTTGCGAAGCCAATTTGGTTTTCAGTTCCTCGAACGTTATGTTCGGCACGGGAATTTGAGTGCCGATGGTTTTTTCGAGCGCGGACAAAACAATTTGAGCTGGGGAGGGCACGGGAAAGGCAAAAGGCAATGAGCAAACGACGATCAGCGCGGACCGGCGATTGAAAATTATTCCATCAAAAAGGCAAAAGCTTTTGCGCAAAGACGCAAAGGCGCGGAGAAATCGCAAAGGAATTTTCTGCGCGGCGCTTTGCGTCTTTGCGCCGTTGCGTGCGCTGTTAATTCGCATCGCGCGTGGAAGTTTCATCTCAATGCTCAAACTTGCCGGTCTGCGCCATCAATGCTTCGATCTCCGCCCGCGCGCGCGGCACGGAGCCGGAGAGTAATTCGTAGCCGGTTGCGGTCACGAGCACATCGTCTTCAATGCGCACGCCGATATTCACATAGTTTTTGTGCAAGCCATATTTCTGCGCCGTGACTTCGGAAATATAAATGCCCGGCTCGACCGTAATCACCACACCCGGCTTCAGGGCTCCAAGGGTTCCCGCGTCGTGAACGTCGAGGCCGATATAATGATTCGAGCCGTGCAAAAAGAACTCTGTGTAAGCGCGGTTGCTGAGATTCTCTTCCACCGTGCCCTTGAGTATGCCGAGCTGCAAAAGCCCTCCCACCACCACTCGCGCCGAAGCTTCGTGCGGTTCGCGAAAAGCTGCGCCCGGTTTGATTTTTTGAAACGCGGCTTCCTGCGCGTCATAAACGATTTGGTAGATCGCGGCTTGCTCTTTGGTGAACTTGCCGTTAATAGGAATCGTGCGCGTCACGTCCGCGGTATACATACCGTATTCCGCGCCGATGTCGATCACGACCACTTCACCGTCATTGATGATGCGGTTGCCCGCGCGATAGTGCAGGATGCATGAGTTCGGCCCGGAGCCGACGATGGAGGGAAAGCCCAGGCGCTCACTGCCGTTCTGCTTGAAGACGTATTCGAGCATGGCTTGCAGTTCGTACTCACGCATGCCGGGCTTGGCGGAACGCATCACCTCGCGATGGCCGGCGCAGGTGATGTCGATGGCCTTGCGCAACAAAGCCATTTCGGCTTCCGATTTGATTTCGCGCATGGGAGGGAGAATCTTGCGCGGATCAGCAACAACAAAGCTGGGAAAGCGTTCCCGCGCGCGCTTGATGAAATCAAGGGATTCATTTAAAGGTTCGTGCAAACGTGTGCGCACGGTTTCCACATAAACCGAATCAGCGCCGGCGAGGGCGCGCTCTACCAGTTCTTCAAAGCGGTCGTTGGTTAAGACTACGTCGAAACCCAAATGCTCTTTCGCGCCCTGCGGCCCGAGACGAATGCCTTCCCAAGTTTCGGCCAAAGGATTGCGCGGCATGACGAACAAGATTTCTTTTACGCGACGGCCGAATTCACGCATGGGAATACCGGCGGGCGCGAGCAGGAGCATGGCTTCTTTTTCCGGCAGGCCGGTGAGATAATAGAAGTCGCTGCTTTGGCGGTAATCATACTCCACGTCCCCGTTGCGCAAATACTCGGGATTGGCCATGAAGATTGCCACGCTCTTTTCGCTGAGATGGCGCAGGAATTCCGAACGATGCGCGCGCCATTCCGCGGGTGTTTGTGCGAAGAGTGTAAGCGAAGAAAGAAGAAACGCAATGAGGACGCGGGCTGGTGTGCTTGCGTGCATGTAAGGCTTTCAGAATTGATGAAAGAGATTTTGATGCCAAGCAAAGTGCGCGCAATATAACGATGCAGTGCCGAGGTGTCAAGGCTTTTTGCGGGACGAGCTTTGCGTGCACGGCCCTTAGCCGTATCCCGGCGCAAACAAAATTTCGGACACGAGTCACTTGTGTGACAAGGTTCTCTAAATGCGACAAAGTAGTTGAAGGTGAAAAGCTTTTGCGTCGTTACGATCCTCAGCATGGCGCGTTCCTCTCTGTGAAAAACACCGTCAATGGCAATTCCCTTTTCCTCATCGACTATCAAAACTGCAATTCTAGGTGCACGCGCTTGAGCAGAGCCGATCACATGGTTTGCCGCAAAGACAAGATAATCAGGCCAACGAGCTTGCAAGCGCTGCAAATGGCTGCTTGGCACGCGATTCGCGTTGCATGTTCGAAACTCACTGAAAATTGGCTTGCATTTTTAGACAGGCATGAACATATTCGATCACTACTTGAAAACGTATCTGACCGTGCCTCTCGTCTATGCTTGCCTCATTTGGATGCAAAATTGCTTTGAGGGCGTCTGCGATTTCATGTGATCCCATGATACGATGCAATGAACGAGGCGGTTCTGCGTAAAGGCGATTTGCGCCGAGCCGCCAGGGAGTTTTATCTGCATGCCGCGTATTGCCGGTATCGAAACGGTCGTCCCTCAGTATTGTTATGGTCAACCCGAAGCCCGTGACTTTGCGCGTCACTTGTTCGCTGACTCGCGCCTGAACGTCGACCGGCTCTTGCCCATCTTCCTGAATACCGCCATCAGCCAGCGCCATTTTTGCATGCCCGCAGAATGGTACGGCACGAATCATTCTTTTCAGGAAAAAAATCGTTTGTACCTTGAGCATGCGCTCCAACTTTCCGAACAAGCGTTGCGCAACCTTTGCGAGCGCAGCGGCCTGGCGCCGCCCTCGGGGCGGCGAC